>JARBUB010000105.1 GCA_029239905.1 Clostridia bacterium | reverse complement strand
ACCAATAGCGCCGACGATACCACCTATTATTGTATAAGAGACAACTCTACCAGCATTATAAAGCAAACTTGGTTTTAGCTTGCCCATCTTGCCATCGTCAACACTTCTATGGGCAACACATTGAGACAAGTTAATACCTCCGCACATTGCAACACAATGAAGTGACGTCAAGGCTCCTACTATAAATAAAACTCCATAGCCCATAGTTGAATCAATTTCCGGCACAAAGTTAAAGCCAACAGTGTGTTTAATAATCATATAAAGTGCAGTTAAAATGATTCCAATGCCTATTACTTGGTCTATTTTTAGGGAATCACTTTTTTGTACTTCCTTTGATTTAATTGAACTATTAATCTTTATGCTTTCTGTTGCTTGATATCCTAAATCATCTATTACTTTAATTATCGAATCAATATTGATTGCATCCTCATCGTAAGAAATATCTGCCTTGGCTTCTGCCAGGCTGACTTTCACATCTATAATACCCTCTAGCTTTCTCAGTGTGCTTTCAACCTTTATCTCACAACTGCTGCAAGTCATACCTTTTATAGATATGGAGGTTTTGATAACGTTTCTACTCATATTGTGCCTCCTTCATTTAATCTCACTTATTTATCTTACTTAATAATGTACAACATAAATTTGAAGAAATTATGAAGATTGAAAAACCTCACATAATGTGAGGTTAATTTATATATTTATAAAATTATTTATTTTTATTGCTCAACTTCGCTTCTGTTTCTACCATTGCCTTTTGCTTTATATAGAGCATTATCCGCTCTTTTAAATATTGTATTTGTATCATCTTTATCCGAATACTGACTAATGCCAAGGCTTATCGTAATCTTCAAATCCCTTGAAAAAACATTTTGTTCAACATTCAACCTAATTTTTTCTGCTAGCAGAATTGCACTATCCAAGCTTGTTTCTACGGCAACAACAGCGAACTCCTCGCCTCCTACTCTAGCGAATAGATCACTTTTTCTTATGCTTTTATTTACGATTCCTGCCAGCTCCTGCAAAATTATATCCCCAACATCATGACCATAGTTATCATTGATGCTCTTAAAAAAGTCAATATCCAGCATGATTAAAGAAAATGTTCTTTTGTACCTTTCACTTCTGATAATTTCGTTATGCAGGAATTCAGAGAAATAACGCCTGTTGAATATACCCGTCAAGCTATCTTTATTTACTACTTCCTCGAGGGAATCCTTGACATATTTTTTAATCAAAAAAATAATAACAATGCTGAGTAATATATTGAACAAGAACACGATAAAGCTAACTTTATATTTGCTTACCTTATACTCAGAGGAAATTTGTGATACATAAACCATACTGTTTGTTTTATACCAAGCGTCTTCACTATCCTTAATCAACTGTAATCTATCTTCTTCACTAGAGGTTTTCCTAAAGTTATTAATAGCAGTCTTTACTTTCTCCCATGAATTATCTACAGTTTTTATGGAATTTATAACTTCATCTTTTTCATCAAACAGCTTGATCTTATCTGTTTCAAACTCTGATATGGTTAAATCTATTTTGTTTATTAATTCATCACTTTTTTCGCCGCTTAATTCAAGCTTTGTCAATCTTTGCAAAGAGCCTCTTATCGTACCAAGCTTATTAATTATCATTGCATCGTTAGAAATTGATTTGGTTATGTAAATATTATAAGTACCCCCGCAGCTTATGAGAAACAACAAAAAAATTGTAAACATAAGCAGTACGGATGATTTCTTCTGTGGTAAAACCATTCTTTCACCTCTTATAATTGTTGTGACTTTAAGTATATCAAAAATAGGTACTCTATGAAAGAGTACCTATTTATAATTCAGTTTTTTATTTGTAATTTCCCCGATACAGCTTCATCATAGTTCCAGCTAACCAATTGTCTTTCTTAAGCTTCACTGCTTTGTACATACAAAGCTCATGACAACACATACATTCAATACAAGCTTCATAATTTATTTTCTTTGTTTCCTTATCTATGGCATTTACAGGACAGCTTTCAACACACATATTGCAACTTTTGCACAGCTTTTTATCAACTACTGGCCTAGCTTTTAAAAAATCTATGACTTTAATTACTGCATTATAATTTTGCTTCTTGCTGCTGCCGAATCGCTTCGGAAGCTTAAAGCCTTCAAGTGTTGGTATAGTTTGGTAATCACCAATAAGTTCAATGGCTTCAATGCTGCTTTCACCTATTTTGCGTTCCTTGGCAGTCATAAGTATCGGTACATCATCTACCCTAAGCTTCAGCATCTTTGATGCTATAACATCTAGTGCCAGAGGATCTTCACTAATTAAAATCTTACCAGCATGATATATTTCTCCAGCTGTAGGGCCCTCTCCTTGCATAGCAGTTATTCCATCCATAATATTCAAATCAATTTTACACAGCTTATGTATGTCAGCAGTGATTTCTCCAAAGTATTTAGGGTCCGGTGCCAGCTTGTGGAATTCAGCTTTTTTCAAGCCTGGAATACACCCGAAAACATTTTTCACAGCTCCAGTATATATTGCGGCACTGTGCGTCTTCAGCTTTGGAAGATTTATAACCACATCAGCATCAAACATCGGTTTTGCTATGTACATCTCTTTAACAATTCCACTTTCCGGCGTCAGTACCTTTACGCCTTCCATGTCAAAGTTCTTAATAATCGCGCCTTCTTCTGCCGCAACCGCTTCAAGGCCTGATACCTTCATACTCTTTCCAGTTGGTGCAATTCCTGCGATAGCGCCGCCGGAGCTATCACCAATCCAAACCTCACAATTCTTACTCTTTAATATTCTTGTTATAGCCCTTACAAACTCACTGTGAGTTATCGCCCCTGATTCCGAGCTCTTAGGGCCAATAAGGTTTACTTTCAAAAGCACTTTCATATTAGGTTTTACAAATCGGTCCCAGCCACCTAGCTGCTCCATACCTTGATTTAATTTTTCCATGACAACTTGAACATCGTAGCTCTTGCATTCTTTGATTACTACCCTACTCATGCTTTCACCTTCTAAATAAAATTAGTGCCATAGTAAAAATATAACACTAATGTAAATGATTTTCAATTGTCTATTTTCCATAGGGGCACATAGGATAGATGCAATTCTTGCACCCTAAGCATAGACCTCCATGACCATAATCAGTCAAATCCTTTCTAGTAAGCTTCTCCCCAGATAATATTCTGGGCAGTATTAAATCCAAAGAGGTGGTCTTTAAGAATATTGCGGCTCCCGGTATTCCTAGTATGGCAGTATTTCCTTGATATGCAAGCATAAGCATATTTCCAGGTATAACAGGCATTCCATAGGAAACAACATATTCAGATGCATTCTTTATGGCTTTGGGTGTCACATCGTCGGCATCTACCGACATCCCCCCACATGCCAATATAATGTCCGCACCTATATCTATCATATATGCAATAGCCTTCTCTATTGTTTCCAAATCATCAGGGCAATACTGAATATCTAATAGGTCGCATCCAAAGTGTTTTATCTTTTCTTTCATAATGGGTGCAAAACCATCCTTGATTCTACCCTCATATACCTCTGTACCGGTTATTACCAATCCTATTCTCATAGGCTTCAGTTCTTGGACAGATATGATTGCATTGTGGCATGCTTCACTGATTTCTTCTACTTTAAGTATTTTCTCTTTATTTATGACCAGAGGTATTATTCTAGTTGCAGCTAAATTTTGTCCCTCTTCAACCAGTGTATTGTTATGTATCGTTGCAACTACAATATCTTCAATTTCGTTAATTTGGTTTAAGGCATCTACATTTATCTTTACTACCCCTCGATATCTTGCCTTTAACTCTATTTTACCCTCGGAGGGTCCCTTTAGAATTACATCCTCCTTAGCTATGGCATTTGATATCCTCAGTGCTGCTGCATCTTCATGAATCTTGGCCTCCGTAAGCTCCAGCAAGTTGATATGATTCTTTCCCATGCTTTTTAATACTTCTATATCTTCCTGCTTAATTACATGACCCTTTCTAAAAGCGGCGCCTTTGAATTCTCCTGGTACAATTTTAGTCAAATCGTGAGCCAAAACCATTCCTATAGCCTCTTCTACCCTCACTGTATTCATCATTATCCCCCTTATCTTAATGTATTTATAGTAGGGTTATAAGGGATGCTGTGGGCAGCATCCCCTACATTTTAGAATTTTAATCGCTCTGTTCTTACCAAATTCGAAGCCAGCTTATGAGCTTCTTTGCCAACTTCCTCACCATTTATCGTCATAAGCTTTCCATCTCTTACAGCAACTTTACCGTTCACCATTGTAAGCTTGACAAGACTGGTATTTCCACAGGTTACTAAACCAACCAGTGGATCATGACAGCCTGCATACGCTATATCATTTAAGTCAAATAACACAATGTCCGCAGCCTTGCCCTTTTCTAATATACCAATATCATCTCGTCCAAGGACTTCTGCTCCGCCTCTTGTGGCCATTCTTAATACTTCATATGCGTTTAAGCCCTCAGTTCCATATTTTAAATGGTTCAGCAGATAGGTTCTTCTGACCTCTTCCCACATGTTAGAGCCATCGTTTGATGCACTTCCATCTACTGCAATTCCAAGTTTTACATCATGCTTTAGAAGCTCATTGGTTGGACATATTCCACTATTTAGCTTCATGTTTGAGCTAGGGCAATGAGCGACCCCCGAGCCTTTTAGCACGTTTATATCCTTTTCATTCACATGTATTGTATGAGCAAACCATACATCTCTACCCAGCCAATCCAAGCTTTCCATTAACTCTACTGGTCTTTTCCCATATCTCTCCATGCAGAATTTCTCTTCATCCAAGGTTTCAGCCAGATGTGTATGGAGCATTACTCCTTTTTTTCTAGCTAAATCTCTGGATTGCACCATCAAATCTCTGCTGACAGAAAAGGGTGAGCATGGCGCAAGTGCAATTCTCTGCATAGCAAATCTTCTATTATCATGATACTTATTGATTAGTCTTTCACTATCCAGCAGTATCTGTTCTTCCCGCTGCACAACGCTATCTGGCGGAAGCCCTCCACCGCTTTTGCCTAGAGACATGGAGCCTCTAGTTGCATGAAATCGAATTCCTATTTCTGAGGCTGCCTTTAACTGTTGATCAATTAACTCCCCAGAAGTTTTATTTGGAAACACATAATGATGGTCGGAGGTTGTTGTACATCCCGTTCTTAGCAGCTCAGAAAAGCCTACCATTGCACCATAGTATACCACCTCAGGTGTAAGATGCTTCCAAAACTCATATAAACCAATTAACCATGGAAAGAGAGGTTTCTCCTGAACTTCCTTTATTCCCCTGAATAAGGTCTGATACAAATGGTGATGGGTGTTTACAAAGCCGGGTAAGGCAACACAGTTTCTACCATCAATCTTTTCTGTACTTTCTTCCGCCTTTATGTCTTTCCCCAGTGCTATGATCTGATTATCCACCACTAATATATCGATATCCTCAAGTATTCTATCCTTGTTATCAAAGGTTACAGCTGTGGAAATGTTTTTAAATAAAAAACTAGACATATAAATCCCCCTTTATTTACCGCCCATTACCAAGGTCATTACAGCCTTTGCTGTATGCAACCTATTTTCAGCTTCGTCGTAAACTACTGAATGTGGTCCATCAATTACAGAATCCTCCACCTCATTCTTTCTGTCAGCTGGAAGTGCATGCATATAAATACTGCCTTTGTTTGTTAGGCGCATCATTTCTTCAGTGCATTTCCAAGTCTTATTTGCTTCATTTAATGAGCCAATTACTTCTTTCGAGGGATTTGTTACCCAGTTTCCCCAGTTCTTTGGTATTACAACATCTGCATCTCTATAAGCAGCTTCCATATCCTTCGTAATTTTTAGACTTCCGCCATGTTTCGCTGCGTTTTCTCTCGCTTGTGCTATTACCCAGTCAGGTAGGTCATAGCCCTCTGGATATGCAAGGGTTACATCCATTCCAAATCTAGGGAATAACAATACCTGTGATACAGGTACTGAAATAGGCTTCTTATGTGTGGTTGCATAGGCCCAAATGATTGAAACCTTCAGATTTTTAGTATCCTTGAACTTTTCTTGTATTGTCATCAAATCTGCAAGACCCTGCATAGGGTGATACAAATCGCACTGTAAATTCATAATAGGTGTGGAGGAATGCTTAGCCATCTCCACCAAGTACTTATTACCCTCTTCCCAGAAGCAATTTCTACAAGCGATTCCATGGCCAAATCTAGATAATATCACAGCTGTGTCTTTTGCGCTTTCCCCATGAGAAATCTGCATTGTACTGGTATCAAGATAGTTGGCATGGCCTCCCAACTGAGCTATGCCTGCCTCCATGGAATTTCTGGTTCTGGTTGACTGCTCGAAGAACATAAGAAATATCGTTTTGTTAGGCAAATAAGGCGTATCAATTCCCATAGCAAACTTCCTTTTCATTTCCATTGATACGTCCAGCATTGTCTCTATTTCTTCCTTTGTGAAATCCTCCAGATTAATAAAGTGCCTTCCTCTAAAAACTGTCTGCATAATTTCTCCCCCTTATTTATTCATATATTCTCTAAGATAAACTGATGGAATCAAGGCGTACATTGCTGCACACTTCGCCAGTTCCTTCTTCCAAGTCCTTTCGTTAGGTGCATGGGCTTGATCCTCATGCCCCGGTCCGAAGCCTATGCATGGAATACCATATCTGCCCATTATTGATACGCCATTTGTAGAAAAAGTCCATTTATCAACGAGAGGCTCTGCCTCAAATAGCCTCTTATAGCATTCAACTAATGTCTGACAGGCTTCATGTTCTTCTGGTATTACCCATGTTGGGAAATAGCACTCAGTGGGGTAAATCAAATCCGTATAGGATCCTCTATCATAGCTGTACATAGATACCTCAGCTTTTGCTTCGGCTACTGAAGGCAATGCCATGATTTCTTTTAAAGCGCCTTCCCAGGTCTCCCCGGCTGTAAGTCTTCTATCAATGGAAATAGTGCATTTATCCGCTACTGCGCATCTTGACGGAGATGAAAAGAAAATCTCAGATACTGTCAGAGTTCCCCTGCCTAAAAATTCATCAAAGCCTAGTTTATCAGCTAATTTTTGCAGTTCACTAAGTATTGGTGCCATCTTAAATATTGCATTGTCCCCTCTTTCAGGAGCTGAACCATGGCAGCTTACACCCTCCGTAGTAACCTTTATTTCCATCCTTCCTCTATGTCCCCTGTATATATTGCAGGAGGTAGGCTCTGTAATGACAACAAACTCAGGCTTAATATTGTCTTTATCTATGATGTACTGCCAGCATAAACCGTCGCAATCTTCCTCCTGTACTGTTCCAGTCACGATTAATGTATAATCATCCTCTAGTTCTAAATCCTTAATAATTTTGCCTGCATAAACCATGGCAGCCATTCCACCCTCTTGGTCACTGGCCCCTCTTCCTATAATAATTTCTTCATCCTCGTAACCCGTATAAGGATCATAGTCCCATAAGTCCTTATTACCTATGCCAACTGTGTCAATGTGTGCATCCATAGCGATTATATGCTTGCCATGTCCAATAAATCCCAAAACATTGCCCATTGGATCAATTTCTATCTTGTCAAAGCCTACGGCTTCCATTTCCTGCTTTATTCTATGTATCACTTCTTTTTCTCTGCAGCTTTCGCTGGGGATTGCTATCATATCTCTTAGGAACTTACTCATTTCAGGTGTGTATCGCTCTGCTAACTGCAATATTTCCTTTACTTTATAATCCATTAAAAATCTCCCCCAATAATTTTACTTTTTCTCTCTGTTTCATCTCAAACATGTGATTGAGTCATATTTACTATCTGAATATATCCTTTGCTTAAGGAACGAATTTTCTTACGTCGGCTTCAGCAGCATCAGAAGACTTACTTTGTTGGCTGAAGCTCTGGAGAAGGGCAAAGTAAGCTTCTTCGGAAGTAGTTCTCTGGAGCAAATGAAGCCTTTCTCCAGAAAGTTATTCCTTAAGTAAAGTGTTGGGTGTTTATTATTAATATGAGTACTATTTTGCGAGGCGGCGTGGAAACCGCCCCCTACAGGTGTGAAAAGCGTTGTCGTTTGATGAATTCGCCTCTTCCCTTTTGCCCGATAAACTCGTTATCCTTAACAATAACTTCGCCGCGGGATAATGTTGTGATTGGGTATCCCTTTAGCTTAAAGCCCTCGTATGCTGTATAATCTACGTTGCTGTGCATTAATTTCTTAGTCAAGGTTACCTCTCTGGTCGGATCAATGATCACGATATCTCCGTCGCTTCCAGGTACCAGCTCACCCTTTTTCGGATACATGCCAAAGAGCTTCGCGGGATTAGAACAACACACTTCCACCATTTTTTCCAAGCTAATTCTGCCTTTCATAACCCCCTCTGAAAACATCAAAGGCAGCCGCTCTTCTACTCCAGGCAGCCCGTTTGGGCATTTGCTGAAATCCTCTCGTCCTTTTTGCTTATCTTCAGCAATGGTAAAAGGACAGTGGTCTGTGGCTACAGTTTGTATATATCCCTCTTTAATTCCTTTCCACAATGACCCATTGTTTTCAAAGCTTCGAAGCGGAGGACTCAATATATACTTTAATCCCTCATCAAGGTCCTGCTTGTAACGTTCATCATCTAATAAAAGATACTGCGGGCAGGTTTCTGTATAAACGATCTTCCCAGTCTTTTTGGCTCTCATAATATGCCCAAGTCCCACGTCACTTGAAAGATGTACGATATATAATGGTGCTTCACCCACTGCCGCTGCTAGACTTATCATTCTATTTACTGCATCACCCTCGCTGAAATCCGGTCTGCTTAAGGCGTGATAAATGGGTGCAATAGAATCATTGCTTATAAACTTATGCTTTAGATACTCAATTATTTCATGATTCTCTGCATGAATTGTCAAAAGACCTCCGATTGCTTTTAATGCTTCCATGACCTTCAATATATCTGCTTCTGAAACCTTATAATCATAAGTCATATAAATCTTAAAGCTTGATATACCTTCCTTTGTTACCATATCCTCCAACTGAGCCAATATATCATTATTTACATGTGATGGGCCAAAGCCCATATGATCTACAATGCTAGTGGTCCCTCCACAGGCTGCAGCAGCAGTTCCCGTATAAAAATCGTCTCTTGCCACTGCACTGCCTGCATGCAGATTAAAGTGTGTATGTACATCCACGCCACCGGGTAATACCAGCTTGCCTGCGGCATCAACTACATGATCAAAGCTTCCACTAATATTACTTTCAATCTGATGAATCACTCCATCAACAATTAATATATCGCTATAAAATAATTCATTGGATGTAGCAATTCTACCGCCTTTTATAAGTGTTTTCATAGCTGCAAGGACGCTGCTGCATAGTTGCCCAAAAAGTCTGCCAGCAGCCTATTGCAAACTTCTTTTCTATAAAACGCCGTAGAGCGCTGATCATCTATGGGTTTAATCAAAGTTGCATAATCTCTTGCAATCTGATTTATATCCAAAGCATGCTGACTGCTCATTGTGATAATGTCCTCTTCTATATCAAGACTTCTAATTACTGTTGGAGCTACCGAACCAAATGCGATTCTTATATCCTTATATACATCGTTTTCAATATTTGCCAACGCAACGAAGGAAATCTTAGAAAGCGCATTAGACCTTCTTGAACTTACCTTTTTGTAGCAGGTCTTCTCAAAGCTTTGAATAGGAAGCTTAACCGCTGTAACTAGTTCACTGGAGTTTAAAATATTGCGCCCTGGTCCTGTTATAAAATCTGAGATAGGCAGCTCTGCTCTTCTACAGCTGTTTTCAATGACAAGGGCAGCATCCAATGCATATAGAAGCGGCAGGCTATCTGCTGCCGGAGAGGAATTGCAAATATTTCCGCCTATGGTTGCACTATTTCTTATTGCCGGTGAAGCTATCTGCATAAAGACTTCCTTGTAAATCTCCGGTATCAAGGAGTTCTCAATTATATCTGCAAAGGTACAAGCGGCACCTATATAAAGAAACCCATCTTTTATCGTTACTTGTTTTAGCTCTGCTAAATCAGATATAAACATAACCGGCTTATCAAAGGACGGCAGCAAACCCGCCAACTGCTTTCTCTTCACCATTAAGTCTGTACCGCCTGCAAACACTGTGTAGTCTATAAACTCGATAGCCTCCAAGGCTTCCATTAAACTTTTTGGGCGATATGTAATTACCATAGACCCTCACCTCTTTTCGAAGCCAATTGCACTGCTTCCACAATCATGTTATAACCGGTGCATCTGCATAGGTTTCCGGAGATAGCTTCCCTAATCTGATGCTCGGTTGGATGAGGATTTTTCCTTAACAAGCTCTCTGCTGCCATAATCATCCCCGGACTGCAGAAGCCGCATTGTACCGCTCCAGCCTGTTCAAAGCTTTCCTTCAAAACCTCATAATTCTCGGTGCCAACCAACCCTTCAATGGTTATAACCTCTTTGCCTTCTGCTTTCCCCACTGGATAGAGACAAGCATTCATGAATACTCCGTCAATTAGAACTGAACATGCTCCGCACTCGCCTTCTCCGCAGCCTTCCTTTATTCCAGACAACCCGCAGTCCTCACGGAGAACATCCAATAGCCGCTTCAAGGGATTGACATCCAACGTTCGTGTTTCACCGTTTAGTCTTAAAGTGATTTCGTTTATCATTCTCTGCCACCTCCATAAGAAACTCTGGCCTTACAGGTATGCTGTTAATCCTAATTCCCAAAGCATCCTCCACCGCCATGGCATATGCGATTGGTGAACCTACCAAACTTAGCTCCCCCAGCCCCTTTGCTCCAAAAGGACCTTCTGTATAGGGCTCGCACATCAGTTCACTTTGAATCATTGGTATGTCCATTGCTGTTGGTATGATATAATCCGCACTTGTTCTTTGCTTGAACCTGCCGCCAACATTCTCCATAACCTCCATGGCTCCATAACCCAAGCCCTGTACAATTCCTCCATCAATCTGACCCTTTACATTTCTATCATCAATGGATTTTCCTATATCAAAAACTGCCCAAACACCTTTTATCTCGCTTTCATAAGTAATGGTATCTACTTCAACATCAACCACATTCACCCCCCATGAATATGAGGTATATGCATCGCCTGCAAAGCTTTCATTGTCCCATTGGTATCCCTCAGGATATTGATATTCTATCTCAGCCTGCTGCTGTACTCCCTGCTGCCACTTTGCCTTCAATTCCACGGCTGCATCATAGACCAGCTTCCCCACTATTACAGTGGTTCTAGATGCTACGGTTGGTCCGGAGTCCGGAACCCTGTCTGTATCAGGATTTCTATACATCACTCTGCTAATTGGAATATCCAACGCTGCTGAAACAATCTTACGCATGGTAGTCCCTGCACCTTGACCCATTTCAACATTTGCTATCAAGATCTCAACGATATCTTCCTCATTCTTTATTAGCCTTGCCTTTCCTTTGATATGGTCTCTTTCCCCATTACCGGTAAAGCCACAGCCGTGAAAAAACATGGATAGTCCTAACCCTCTGCGCTTTTGATTGTCTGATCCTTGGAAGCTTCTCTTCTTTTCGGCGTAGTTAGACATCTCCATGACTCTAGCCACCATCTCATGCAGCAATATCTTATCCCTAAAAACCCCTCCGGTTGTTGATTTATCCCCTTGCTTCAAGATGTTGTCAAGTCGGAACTGCAAGGGATCTATTCGCAGCTTTTTTGCTACATTCTGCATATGCATTTCTATGGCAAAGAAGGCCTGTGGAGATCCAAAACCTCTGAATGCACCACTTACGGCTTTATTCGTTGCAATCGCCCGACCTTTCACCTTTATATTTTCAATGTTATACACTCCAGCAATAGCAAACATCGCTCTTTGAAGCACTACTCCAGAAAGTCCTGCATAAGCTCCTGCATCCAGCATGATTTCAGCATCCATACCTAATATTTTATGATTTTCATCAATAAAGCTCTTTATCTTAATCCTTGAAGGGTGTCTCTTTGTTGTCACCTCAAGGTCTTCATCTCTTTCTAACAGCAAGCATACAGGCTTGTTTACCTTTATAGCTGCACAAATTGCCTGACCCGCTAACAGCGAGGGGTAATCCTCTTTGCCTCCAAAAGCTCCCCCGGTTGTTGCTTGCACAATTCTAACCATATCAGGTGCACAGCCCAAGCATTCTACTACAGCATTTTTTACATAGTAAGGGCACTGAATTGAGCCATATATCGTGGCTTTTCCTTCTTGATATTCTGCAATTACACCTTGTGTTTCCATATAAAATTGTTCTTGGTATCCAGTTTCATATATATCCTCACAGATATATCTTGCCTTTGCTCTTGCCTCGCTTATATCACCTTTTTTTAGTCTATATGCTGCAAAGGTATTGCTATCTCCATAAATCGGTGTTGTGGTTTCATGCCTTTCATCTATAGAGAATATGGGTTTTATTTTTTCGTATTCTATATTTGTTTTACTTATAAGTTCATTAATAATTGTCTTATCTTTACCGACTATGAGCGCTATTGGCTCCCCAATGTAATTTACTATATCCTCAGCAAAGTATGGCTGATCATCTATAATCATTTTAATGATGTTTTTACCAGGCACATCTTTTCTGTCTACTACGAAGTAGCCTAAGGGCATTTCGGGATACTTTATTGATATCAGCCTTGCTCTCGGCTCAGTCGACCTCAAGGTCCTGGCATACATCATATCCTCTAGTTTCAAATCTCCAATGTAGCAAGCTGTTCCTAATAGTTTCTCGGAGACATCCTCCCTTTTTACCGGTGTACTGATGTCGTTTTTCATAAACTCACCGCCTTAATCTAGATGCTATCATCATTTCATAGTCCTCCATGGTGTCCAAATCCATAATAATTCCCCTGCAATTTACTTCTGTCAAAACTGTATACTTTGTTCTTATTACTTCTCTTAGGGTTTTATAGGCAGTACAATGCATTACATCATACGTAATGTCACTATTAAAAAGTATTGGATGCCCTCTTCTGCCTTCAAAGGTAGGTATCACGACAGGCGCTTTATGCAAAAGCAATTCACTGTATACCTCTGGTGTAATCAAAGGGTAGTCTCCGGGTGTAAAGAAGAAATTATCCTCCCTGATACAGCTCATGCCCTTCTTGACTGAGCTATACATTCCCTGCATATAGTCTTCATTTAGCACAAGCTCAACCTTGCTATATTTTTCAACAATTGGCTGGAGATTTTCTATCTTATATCCACCCACAATGAATACTTTCTTACAAAAATCCAGCATATTGTCTATTGTATTTTCAATAACAGTTTTATTATTGAAGGCAAGTGTCATTTTGTAGCTTGCTGCTCTTGTAGATAGACCTGCAGCTAGGATAATTCCTTCCACTCCCATGCTCATCCTCCGATTAAATATGAATTAACTTCTCTTTTTCCTTAGGGCTAAAAGAATATCTTCAGAAGTAATAGGCAGTTTTGTAAATCTAACGCCTATTGCATTGTAAATGGCATTTGCAATTGCAGCAGGTGGTGTATCTATACCTATTTCACCTACTGACTTTGCCCCATGCGGACCTGTAGGCTCGTAGCTTTTTGCAAATTCAACTGTCAATTTACGAATCTCATTTCTTGTAGGCAGATTATATTTCATAAAATTGTTACTGAGAAGCTTTCCAGACTCTGCATATTTGACTTCTTCATACAGTGTCATTCCAATACCTTGGACCAAGCCTCCCTCAACCTGAATCAGTGCTAAATTGGGATTAATGGTAATACCGCAGTCCACAATGGCAGTGTAATCCACTAGATCCACTTTACCTGTTTCAGTATCAATCTCAATCTCTGCAAAGCCTGCCATAAATGGTGGTGGTGAAACCTCTCCACTAAAGGATTCGCATGTCATAAGCTGCTTTTGCTTGTGGCTATAGTAAAGCTGTGTAGACAAATCAGAAAGTGTAATAGAGGCATCTCTACTCTTCGCTTTAATAACGCCATCTATCATTTCCACATCTTCAGCCCTAACACCCAGTTTCTCTGCTGCAATCTCTTCAATCTGTGCCTTCATTTTGATTGCAGCATTTTTTACTGCATTGCCGGATACGTAGGTTGTGCTTGAAGCATAAGCACCACAATCAAATGGGGTTAAATCCGTATCAGAGGAATAGACAATAATCTTGTCTGTGGACACATCCAATACTTCAGCTGCAATTTGTGCCAAAATTGTATCACTGCCTGTGCCTATATCAGTAGCTCCCACCATGAGATTAAAGAAGCCGCCATCATTAAGCTTAATGGTTGCCGCTGCCATATCTATAGCAGGTATTCCAGAACCCTGCATAGCAATTGCTCCACCTATACCTCTGACTTTATTGGCAGCAACCTGTTTTCTCGGGAATTTCTGCTTCCAGCCGCAAAGTTCGAGCCCCCGTTTCATACAAAAGTCCAGTTTGCAGCTTTCCATGACCATATCAACACCTTCTGTGCCTTCTCCCATTATCTTAAAAATTGGAGATCCTTCCCCTTCCTTGATCATGTTCTTGGCCCTGAACTCCATAGGGTCTATACCTATGTTTCCTGCTAAAATATCAATTGTTGATTCCAAGGCAAAATTCCCTTGTATAGCGCCATAACCCCTAAAAGCGCCAGCCGGAGTGTGATTGGTATAAACTACTGTGCCCCCGAAATGGACAGCATCAGCCTTGTTGTATAATGGTAAGGTCTTTGACCCCGCTACCATAAATACTGTCAATGCATGCTCGCCGTATGCTCCGGTATTAGATAATATATTCATATCAATGGCTTTTATATTTGCCTCTCTATCTGCTCCAATTGTTACAACAACTCTCATAGGGTGTCTGGAATAACTTGCCTCAAATACATCTTCCCTCGAATAAATCAGTTTAGCAGGCTTGCCTGTTCTAATGGTTACTAAGGAACTGAGGAGTTCCCCGTGGAGAGCCTGCTTGCCTCCATATCCCCCACCTATTCTAGGTTTAATGACTCGAATGTTATTGATGGGCATTCCCAAGGCTTCTGCGACAATTCTTCTTACATGGAAGGGAGTCTGGGTGGAGGACACGATGCTAAGTCTTCCTTGAATATCTATATAGGAGAAGCAGGAGTGCGTCTCCATGGCTGTATGATTCTGTGCTTGGGTGTAATATGTTTCCGTGACTACATACTCACAATTCTCAAGAGTATCCTCCATATCTCCAAAGCTCATATGGTATTCTGCCGCAATATTTCTCTTTGGCTGGAAGCCAATTGGAAACATCTCATGAGCTTCCTCTTCTGTATGGATAATTGAAGGATTATCCACTGCTTTTTCAAAATCCAGCACTGGCTCTAATATTTCATATTCTACTTCTATCAGCTTCAATGCCAACATAGCAGTTTCTTCATCCTCTGCCGCAACAGCAGCCACTTCATCCCCTATATATCTTACATATTCATCCAACACGAACTTATCGTGGGGCGAAGGCTCAGGATAACCTTGGCCTGCTCTGGTTACAATATTTCGCGGAACATTCTTATAGGTCAGGACACATTTTACTTTATCTAGGCCCTCTGCTTTTTCGGTATTGATATTTAAAATTCTTGCATATGGATGAGGACTTCTTAGCACCTTTATTATCAAAGCATTTTGCGGCACTAGGTCATCGGTGTAAGCAGGTTTTCCCATGGATAACCCCATACCCTCTTTTTTGTGTATGGATCTATTCACCTCTTTCATCGGCCCACCTCCATGTATCTTCTAATTGCCCTCAGCTGTCCCTCATAACCTGTGCAGCGACAAAGATTGCCTACTAAATAATTCTTTATTTGCTGTATGTCTGGATTTACAAGCTCTTTCTTCATTGCAATGATCGTAAGTAAAAATCCAGGGGTACAAAAACCGCATTGCACTGCACCCTCTCTGTTCATTAAATCACCTAATAGTTCAGCTTCTTGCTGTACGCCTTCAATCGTGGTTATATTATGCTGATCTACCTTAGCCGCTAAATATGAGCAGGATGGTATAGGTTTGCCATCTAATAGAACTGTGCATATCCCGCAGCTTGATGTCCCACAAGCTTTCTTAACACTTGAAAATCCGCACTTGTTTAGAACTTCATACAAGGTTTCGCTTGGATTGATTTCTATACTTTTTGCAGAATTATTTATACTAAAATTTATCTTCACTGTAACACCTCCAGAACACACCTTTTTACCAAGGCATGGCATAACTCTTTTCTGTATTCCTCTGATGCTCTTAAGTCACTGCCAAACTGAAGCTCCTCAGCGGCTAGTATTCCTGCCATTTCTGCAGCCGTATTTGAAGAGTCAATAATGTTCAAAAAGCTCATTGCACCTTTGGCGACCTTCGCACGTCCCGGCCGCGCACCAACACAAATTCTTAATTTGCCTTTTACCAACGCTGCAGCTGCATTCAGAACAGAAAAATCTGTACATGTTTTTCTGAAGCATTCAAAGGAAGCCTTTGAAACAGATTTATTGATGACTACTTTTAAAACAATATCCT
>JARBUB010000104.1 GCA_029239905.1 Clostridia bacterium | reverse complement strand
AGTTGGATCATAGTCTTTAGGAAGCTCCATTTGAGGATATAAATACATTTCTTTGTCAGCCGTTCCTATAAATACGGCTTTAGTCTCTTGATGAGTTTCTTTATAATTTTGAAATGCCTTGCGTACATTTTCAACTGCTTCTTCATTATCCTCACTGGAAAGCTTCTGAATGTCATCACTTTTGCTTAAAGCATCTAAGCTTTTCTCAAGTTCTTCTGCTGACCTTGTCATTGATTGTGCTGTTTGGATTATTTTTTGTTCAGTCTGCTTGATTAGATTATTTGCTGCCTCCTTATTCTCTTGTATAAGTAACAGGAGCTTGTGTGAAGCAAAATAAATAGCAACTGAAATAGATATTAATAATAAAACAGTTGTAATAATTACTATTATTAAACATCCCTTTGTTTTTTTCTTATGCTTTTCTTGATTGATCTCTGTCAATATATCCAACTCCCATAAAATAAAGTTATTACTCTATTCCATAAGATAATGAAAAATACCTCCTAGAAGTAGAATACTCATATATCAACCGCATCCATAGGCTGGTTGCTGCATTAGATAACATCTTTACCAGCAAGTATAATACCCCAGTATCTCTACATATCCGTCCGTTCCATTTACTCTAATTCGCTGCCTATCCTTGATCAGCTTTGTAGCATTTTCTACCCCTACTACGCCAGGAAGGCCATATCATGGGTGATATTTTCAAAAAGTCTTCCACCTGACTTACCCAAAGAGAATTGCGAAATCATCTCAAAGAAAGACATTCCTAAGGGTTTTATAGCATCTGTCATCATTTAAGTATGTCCGATTGACATATATACTCGAGGATTTCCAGCATCTACTGACTGTGGGACAGGAAATAGTGCAGTAATCGGACGGCTCTGTACAATATAAAAATCATGATTGGTAAAGCACCATTCTATATCTTAAGGGTAATCAAAATAAGCTTCAATTTTTTTGCCTATAGCAGCGAGATGCTCTATTTGCTTATCTGACAATGCCTCTTTTTTCTGCCTGTTCGTCTCAACCTTCAGTTCCTCCACTCCACCGTTTTGAGAAGGCTTAATCTCCAGCTTTTGTGTCCCAATATTCCTTTCAACAATCTTACCAGCCTGCACCTTGTAATTATCCGGGTTCACCAGCCCGGATACCAGAGCTTCGCCCAGTCCAAAGCCTGTATCTATAGATAATGTCTTCCTGTCAGAGTTCATTGGATTCGCTGTAAACATGATGCCGGATACCTCTGACATAATCATTTTCTGAACTACAACTGATAACAATACCTTTTTGTGGTCAAAACCATTTTGTATACGATAGATTAGGGCGCGATCTGTAAAAAGTGACGTACAGCATAGGCTTCATACTCTCCATGGTTGGAAAGAGCCTTTGCAATCTCATTTTCAATATCATTGGAGATTGCTAGGCTCTCAATAGCAGAGCAAATTTCACTGCTTATTTCAGAAATCAGTTCCCTATCATCGGATTTAACTCCACTCAGCTTATCAATCATTACCTCTAGTTCTATGTTGTTTTCAATAGACTTTCTGTAGGCTTCCGTTGTAACACAAAACCATCAGGTACTCTTATTCCCTCTATTTTTGATAGCTGTCCCAGATTTAATCTCTTACTTCCAACGGCCATAAGCTTTGTTTTGTCTATCTCATTAAAATTCAATACATAAGCATTCATACGATCCCTCCAAAAGTTTTGAAATTTTACTCTCTTTATTTCACAATATAGCTTCATGATATCGTTGTCAATAAGTTTTGAAACGAGCGTTGATAAATTTCATAACTATTGATATACTAACTGTGGGTGATAAATATGAATGGTTATGAAAGAAGAACACAATCAAAAAAAGAATCAATCATTAATGCTGCTCGAGAGCTTTTTACAGAGCGCGGCATAACAGATGTTGGAATCAGTGAAATCGCTGCAAAAGCTAATGTTTCACAAGTGTCGATCTATAATTATTTTGGCGACAAAAATACCCTTGCCAAAGAAACGCTCATTTCTTATTTGGATAAGGCAATCAAGGGATATGAGGAAATCTTAGAAAGAGCTATTCCTTTTTCAGAAAAGCTAAAACTCATTATGGATAAAAAACAAGATTATGTAATTGAGGTAAGCAGCTTCCATTTTAGCAAGTACGCATGGGAAGATAAAACCTTGCAGCAGGTATATAAAGAGGCTGCAACCATAAAGGCAGTTTCTGTATACACCAAGTTTATCGAGCTTGGCAAGAAGGAAGGCGCTATTGCAGAAGATATCCCAAACGATGCAATTTTAACATTTCTTTTTTCATCAGTGGCTATCATGCAGCAGACTGATTATCTTAAGACCAGTCCTGAATATAAAATGGGGGTATTGAGATTGTCCTTATATGGTATGCTGGGAAAAGAGGAGTAGTATGATGAATAGATTTCTAAATAAAACAATTCATATGAAGCTTCAAACCAAGATTATGCTACTTATGATTTTTGTTGTTTTTATTTCTATCTCTATCACTGTTTTCTATATATCTACTTGGAGAACAAATGAAATAAAAGAAGAAACTGAAGCTAACATCATGAATATGGCAACTATAATTGCCAATTCTCCCGTAGTAATTGAGAACCTTGGAAAATACGACAATCACTATCTGATACAAGACTTTGCCAATAAAATACTGAAATCTTCTCAAGACATTGGAATTATTGTTATAGTTGATATGAACAACATAAGATATGCGCATCCCAATGAAGAAAGAATTGGTAAGGAATTCGTAGGTGGAGATGAGAAAAGAGTTTTAGAAAATGGAGAACGCTATATATCAGTAGCAGTAGGAACACTGGGAAGACAAATCAGAGCCTTTGTACCGGTTTTCGACACCAAGGGCGGACAAGTCGGATTTGTAATGGTGAGTAAGACTATGGCAAGCTACAAGGAAGAAATTAATAAATCCTTGAAGATTACGATTGTATCTACATTTATCGGGCTCCTGATAGGCGCCATCGGAGCATTCTTCCTTTCAACCAACATCAAAAAAACACTTTTAGGACTTGAACCTGATGAGATTACTCGTCTCTATATTCAAAGAGAAGGTATGCTGGATGCTCTTCACGAAGGCATTATTGCCATAGATGAAAAAAGTCACATTACTTTAGTCAACAATTCTGCTATTAAAATGCTGAATTTGAATGCTGACCATATCATTGGCAGTGATATACAAGAGGTGTTTCCTTCATGCAAGTTGGGAGATGTAATAGCGTCTGGCAAGGCGGAATATTACAGTGACCATACAATTAATAATACACTTGTTGTAATTAACAGAGTACCCATAAAGGATGGGGGTAAAATTGTTGGAGCTATAGCAACTTTCAGTGACAGAACAAAGGTTAAACAGCTTGCAGAGGAAATTACCGGAGTTAGGCAGATTGTGGATGCACTGAGAGCGAATACCCATGAATTTATGAATAAGCTTCACACAATTTTAGGACTTATTGACCTTGGAGAAATAGTTGAAGCAAAGAAATATATAATGGATGAGACAGAAAAGCACCAAAAGATACTTACCCTTGTTATTAGAAATATAAAGGATCCTGCAATCGCAGGGCTAATAATTGGCAAGACAAGTCGAGCAAACGAGCTTGGAATTAAAATGAAGATAGACCGTAACAGTGCCTTAGATAGAAATACTGGAAAAATTGATAGCAGCGCCTTAATTACCATATTGGGCAATTTGATTGAAAATGCTATGGAGGCACTGAAATGCAACATTGTAAACTCAAAAATAATAGAAGTACTTATTAAAGAACATAACAATAAAATCATTATCAAAATAAAAGACAATGGCATTGGAATTAAAACAGAGAATTTAGAAAAGATATTTGAAAAAGGTTATAGCACTAAGGAAGGCAGTCGTGGTCAAGGACTTTTCCTGGTAAAGGACATCGTAGAGGCTTTACAAGGCAGTATCCTTGTAGAGTCAGTTTTAGGGCAGGGTACGCTGTTTACAGTAGAACTGCCAAAGGAGGATGGTACCCATGATTAATGTATTAATTGTTGACGATGATCCTATGGTAGCAGAACTTAATAAGCGATATGTCGAAAATGTACCAAACTTCAAAGTTGTCGCTGTTCTATACAATGGGGAGGATGCGCTAAAGCTATTAAAATCCAAGAAAATTGAGCTTTTGATCTTAGATATTTATATGCCTAAGCTTGATGGGATTTCACTTTTAGAAGAAATGCGTAAGAATCTGTTAAAAACTGATGTCATACTAGTCACGGCAGCAACAGAAGTAAATGAGATTGACAAAGCCTTAAAGCTTGGTGCAGTAGATTATTTAATAAAACCCTTTGATGGAGATAGAATCAGAAAATCACTCAATAATTATCTTAAGAGATATAATTTATTACACGGTAAGAAGAATCAGAGAGTTTATGAAGAAAAACAGTGGACTCTTTCTTACAAGCGAAGAGGTATCAGAGAAAATGGGACTATCCAAAGTCACAGTAAGACGTTATTTAGAATTCCTTGCAGCAAATGATGAAATATTAACTGAAATAGAATATGGCTCTATAGGAAGGCCATGCCATTTATATAAAAGCATCAGAGGATAGTGTTTTGAATACCTATACTCTATTGTTCACAAGATAAAATACTGACAAAAATTTGTCAGTATTTTTTTTATTTATTTAAAAATATTTAAATTTTCTTAATATTCACCATAATAATCATTAGTTGTATTCTATTCCTATAAAGGTTAAAGAGAGGATGAACTAAATGAATTACTTTGAAAAAAGCCTTATACTTCACGAAGAGAATGTTGGCAAAATTGAAGTTAAGTCAAAGATTCCGGTGAAAGATAGAGAGTCCTTAAGTACTGCTTATACACCGGGAGTTGCAGAACCATGCAAGAAGATCCATGCCGCTTCTAACGATGTATACAAGTATACGGCAAAAGGTAACCTAGTTGCAGTTGTTACTGACGGAACTGCTGTGCTCGGACTTGGAGATATTGGTCCTTTGGCCGCAATGCCGGTTATGGAGGGAAAGGCCGTATTGTTCAAGGAATTCGGAAATGTAGATGCGTTTCCTATATGCATTGACAGTAAAGATGTTGATGATATCATTAAGACCGTTAAAATGATAGCACCTACCTTCGGTGGAATTAATCTTGAGGACATAAGTGCACCTAGATGCTTTGAAATTGAAAAGAGACTTAAGGAAGAATTGGACATACCTGTTTTCCACGATGATCAACATGGTACTGCCATCGTAGTTAGTGCTGGACTTATCAATGCCTTGAAGCTTGTCAACAAAAATCTGAAAGACATTACTGTAGTCATCAATGGTGCAGGAGCTGCAGGAACATCCATAACAAAAATGCTGATTAATTTAGGTGTAAAGAATGTTATCGCCTGTGACAGAGACGGTATTATTTATCAAGGTGCACCAACAAACAATGAAGCAAAGGAAAAATTAGCTGAGATAACAAACAAGAATAAGAAAACCGGATCATTGAGTGATGCTTTAATTGGCGCAGATGTGTTTATAGGAGTTTCTGCACCAAATGTTGTGTCTGAACAGATGATTGCAAAGATGAGCAAGGATTCAATCGTATTTGCAATGGCTAATCCTACGCCTGAAATAATGCCGGATCTGGCTAAAATAGCAGGCGCAAGGGTAATAGGTACAGGTCGTTCAGACTTCCCGAATCAAGTCAATAATGTACTTGCATTCCCAGGCATATTCAGAGGTGCCTTGGATGTCAGAGCCAAGGATATAAATGAAGAAATGAAGATTGCAGCAGCCTACGCTATTGCTGGAATAATCACAGAAAAAGAACTAAACGAGGACTATATAATTCCTGATGCATTTGATAACCGAATAGTGGAAAGAGTTTCTAAAGCCGTTGCTAAAGCAGCTAGGGAAACCGGAGTTGCTAGAGTATAAAAAAACAAGGGGGTTATTTCATGGAAACAACTGTAAAAAAGGGTTACAAAATCATGGGTCTCTCAATTCATGTATTCGCTATTATTTCTATCGTAGTTTTGTTAGGGACCTATCTAAACGTGCTACCAGAAGGAATGATTGGTGCTTTTGCACTAATGCTTGTACTTGGAGCAGTATTCACTGAAATAGGCAATCACTTACCGATTGTCAGGACTTATCTAGGTGGTGGACCAATTATCGTCATTTTCGGATCTGCTGCATTAGTAACCTATAATGTTATTCCTAAGGAAGCCACTGATATCATGACTACCTTTATGAAGGGCGGCGGATTTCTAGATTTCTATATCGCAGCTCTAATTACCGGCAGTATTCTAGGTATGAACAGAAAACTTCTCATCAAGGCTGCAGTAAGATATTTACCTGCCATCCTAGGCGGTGTTGTTGTAGCATTAGGTCTTGTTGCCCTCGGCGGTGCCCTAATGGGTTATGGTGCAAAGGAAGCTGTCCTTTATATCGGTATCCCTATCATGGGTGGCGGAATGGGTGCCGGAGCTGTTCCTCTTTCTAAAATTTTCGGCTCAACGCTGGCGAAAGACCCTGCAGAAATGCTTTCTATCATGGTGCCTGCCGTTGCACTTGGAAACGCACTTGCCATCGTTGCAGCAGGCTTGCTTGATAGATTAGGCAAGTCCAAAAAGAATCTTTCTGGAAACGGTGAACTTATGATAATCAAGGAAGACGCAGTAGTTGAAGAAGAAGCTAAAGCTGCTCTTGATTACAAAATGATGGGTATAGGACTTTTAGTGTCAATGACCTTCTTTGTTTGGGGTACTATTCTAGGCAAATTTATACCCTCTGTCCATTCCTATGCATGGATGATCATAACAGTAGCTGTAGTTAAGGCATTGGGAATCATGCCGAGAAAATATGAAGAAGGCGCTTTCCAATGGTTCCAATTTGTAATGACAAACCTTACTGGTGTACTTCTTGTTGGTATAGGTGTTGCTTATACCAATCTTCAACAGGTAATAGATGCACTTACCTTACAATATGTAGTCCTTGTTGGCTTAACTGTATTAGGTGCTATACTGGGAGCAGGCTTTGTTGGCAAATTGGTTGGTTTCTTCCCAATTGAATCCTCTATTACTGCAGGACTTTGCATGGCAAACATGGGTGGAACCGGAGACGTTGCTGTTTTATCAGCAGCCAACCGTATGAAGCTTATGCCTTTTGCACAAATTTCTTCACGTATAGGCGGCGCTTTCATCCTTATAGTCGCAAGTGCCTTATTGGGATTATTCTTGTAATGGCTTATTAATAAAAGAATATATACTAGAAAGGCTATCCAATTAAGGATAGCCTTTTATAAACAATACAAATAAAGAGAGGAGAATTTAATGATGCATGCTATAGAAAAAATTCTAGCTAAAGCTGCAGGTCTAGTCTCTATTACTGCTGGAGAAATCATTAATTGCAAAGTAGATTTAGCGGGTATTAATGATCTATATTTACAAACAATACGTTCCTTTTATGAAATGGGCGGCAAAAGAGTGCATGACCCTAAGAAATTAGTCGTTTTCTTAGACCACTATGCACCAGCCTCCACAATTGCACAAGCGGATAATCAAAAACAGTTCCGTGAATTCTGCTGGAATCAAGGAATCGATCTTCTTATGGATATTGATCAGGGAGTGTGCCATCAAATAATTGCTGACAAAGGTCTGGCACATCCGGGAATGGTCGTAGTAGTCACTGATTCACATACTACAACCCATGGTGCTTTTGGAGCCTTTGGGACTGGTGTAGGTGCCACAGACTTAGCTATTATAATGATGACAGGCCAACTTTGGTTCAGAGTACCAGAAATAATTCGCATCAACTTAGAAGGTAAAATACCAAAAGGTATATATGCAAAGGACATTATTTTGGATGTTATAGGAAAGGTAGGCGCAGACTTTGCAGTGTATAAGGGTGTGGAAATTGCTGGTTCTGTTCTCAAGGAGCTAAGTATTGCAGACAGAATGACTATATGCAACATGACCACTGAAATGGGGGCAAAAACCTGCTACATTCAACCGGATGAAATCACTTTCAGCTATCTAAGAGAAAAAGCTATCGATAATTATGAAATTTTCACTACTGATTCTGATTTTCAATATGCAGCAGATCTCACTTTTGATGTATCCGACCTAAAACCTCAAATTGCAGCTCCTCATAGTGTGGACAATGTTAGTTCTATTGCTGAATTTATTGGCACTCCGATTAATCAAGCTTACCTCGGAAGCTGTACAAATGGACGTGTAGAAGATCTGGCGATCGCTGCAACAATCCTGAAGGGCAAAAAAATACATTCACGGACACGCTTTATAATTGTACCGGCTTCTAAAAACGTACTTCTTGAAGCAATTAACAAAGGTTATGTACAAACACTTATAGAGGCCGGAGCTACTTTTGTTACGCCAGGCTGCGCTTCCTGTCTTGGGACACATGAAGGTCTTCTTGCATCAGGAGAAACCTGTATCACAGCAACCAACCGCAACTTCCCCGGACGTATGGGAAGCACAAAGGCGAACATCTATCTTGCTTCACCTGCCGCAGTTGCTGCTGCAGCTTTAGAAGGTAAAATTGTAGATCCGTCCGGATATTTGGATTAAGGGAGGATTAATATATGGAGAAAATAGTAAAAGGAAAAGCCTTCGTTTATGGAGCAAATATAGATACAGATCAGATTTATCCTGGGCGCTTTCTAGATCTTACAGACCCAAAAGATGTAGGAAAACATGCAATGGAAGGGGCTGATCCTGGATTCCGCCAAGAATTCAAGCCTGGCGATATCATCGTAGCTTCTACTAACTTCGGCTGCGGTTCAAGCCGTGAGCATGCTGCTGTAACCTTAAAAGCAGTTGGTGTCGGCGTTGTTCTGGCGGATTCCTTTGGACGTATTTTTTATAGAAACGCAATTAACTTGGGAATTCCATTAGTAGTTTGTTGTGGTATTGCTAACCATGTAAAAAAGAATGATATTTTGACTGTAGATATCACAGGTGGAAAAGTGATTAACGAGACTACGGGAGTTACCCATGAATCACAAGCCTTAACCGGTTATGCAATGAACATTCTTGAAAACGGCGGTATTAAGTCTTTGATTAAAAGTCAATATGGGCAGTAAAAAAATACCCCCACTGTCCACAGTATATTGAGTAGCATATAAAATGCTATAACAACATTTCTATGTAAGTAAAAACCCCTTAAATAGATTACTATTTAAGGGGTTAAATACGCATTAATTAAAGAATTGTGATGTTTTCTGCTTGTGGTCCTTTTGGTCCATTTGTTACATCATAAGTAACTTTTTGACC
>JARBUB010000342.1 GCA_029239905.1 Clostridia bacterium | reverse complement strand
TATATAGCTTGAGCCAGCGATTGTCTTCTATTGTCTCACCAGGTGTCTTAGGCAGAATATTAGTTGCCAGGTCATCATCAATACTACGTACAAAAGAAATATTTATAGGCGGATCATACTTTCCGAGTGGATCAGTATTAGCAGGTTTTGAAGTGGTTGGAGTGCCCTGTGTTGAGGCCCCATGTCTATAATTATAGAGTGTAAACAATTTCATTTCAATTTTCTTGTTTTTACTTAGTTATCAGGTATATACTTGTTTTAAATTTTCTGATTTATCTGTCTATTCATTTCTTTACTTTGTTATCTTTTTTTTACTTAATATGGCAGTTTCATGATATTCTTGCGGTGAAAGACCAGCCATCTTCCTAAAAAATCTTGTAAAAGAAGCTGCTGTTTCATATCCTACAGAGCTTGCAACCTCATATACTTTCACATTTTCTATGCCAAGTAGCTCCTTTGCTTTTTTAATTCTCGCATTGTCAATAAAATCAGAAATATTCGCACCCACAGTTTGTTTATATATTCGTGATAAATAGGATGGGTTCAGGTAAACTTGCTCAGCAAGCCTTACTAGCGACAAATCTTCACTTAAATGTTCTTCAATATACTTTTGTATATATTCGATTGTATTATCTGCTCTCTTTTTTTCTTCTCTCCTCTGTATTTTAAAAATAATGCTTGAAAGATCATAAATATATTTAACAGCCTCAGCCCAGGAATTATGTTTATCTGCACGCATAAGCTTATTTAAATCAATATGAAACGAAATATTTTCTGCCAGCCTCCAGTGGTTTATATAGGACAAAATACTTAAGGTAATCTTATAATAGGCTTCTATGGCTGTATTGCAATTTTTACGCTTTATAGCCTTTAAAGGTTCAAGCACCTCAGATAATATTTCAAAGAATTTATCCTTTTGTCCTGACTCTAGATGAAATTCAAGTGTATCCATATCCTTCTGTCTAAGCAGCATCTCAAGTGGTTCCTTATTCGATTGTAATTCAATTTCATCAAAATCTGAACCAGCGCTTAGTATATTATTTTTAAATTCATTATCAACTAGAAGCGTCTCAAGTCCTGAGCCAATTCGATAATTTAACAATTGATTAAGACTATAATATTTTTTTGATATATCTTCCCAATTACAGGGCTCTCCACTTAAAGCAAAACTAATTGATGCGTTTAGAGACTCTCTACAAGAGCTTTGAATAACTTCCAGCATTCCTTTCAAGAACGCTACGGTTTTATCATAATAATGAGCAGTATTATCTTGAACCTTATTTGCAGCAAACAGATCCTTTGGTTGCATAAAAAAAACAAATCTATAGTCCTTATCCAGCAAATTTACGTTTCTAATATGAGTATTAAGATGCCTGCCGATGATTAATCTTATAGAATAAAGATACTGAACCTTATCCCAATAGGACAAATTATTAGGAATTCTATCCACATGTCCCATCAGCATAATAACAGGCTGGTCAGGACGCATTGGAATGCCAAGCTGTTCAAATTGTGCTTTGTTTATATTTAACGAAGAGTCTTCATAAAGCAGGTGAGTAAAGTAGTCCTTTTGAAACAAATCTTGAGCCATATCTATCTGTTCTTTTGCCTTATGGACCAGATCTTCTATTTTAAACCCCTTTTGTATCTCCTTAATTGCATCTTCTACTGTATTGATTACCTTCTCGTGGTCTTCGGTTTTTAGTATATAACTTACCCCGTTGTGCTGAATAGCTTTATACACATATTCAAACTCATTGTAGCCTGTAAGAAATATAACTCTGCACTGAGGCCAGCTCCTGTGTATTTCCTCCAGTAATTGCAAGCCATCAATCTCAGGCATTCTAATATCAGAAAGCACAATGTCGATTCTTGTTCTGCCCAGCCACTCTATTGCTTCCTCTCCTGAATAAGCCTTATAGATATCCAAATCCAGGTGTTTCAAGCTACTGAATATTTCATATAACCCGTTTACTATGATTTCTTCATCGTCTACAATCAGCAATCTATGCAATGTTCTCACCTTGTCCTTTCTTCAACCAAATTAACACGCTATAATTAACGCTTGTAATCACCTTAAAACCGCCTAACTCACTTCTTGAAACTTGTATTCCGCTTTCATCACCAAATACAAGTCTTATGCGGCGGTGAATATTTATAATTCCAGTGGTTTCAACTCCATCTCCGCTGTAATCTAATGTTTGCTTTAAATTTTCCATAACATTATCTGAAATGTCATCACCATTGTCTTCTACTATAATGCTTAGTTCTTCCTCATTTCCTTCAAAGTTAATTCGAATCAGGCCGTTGTTTTTTTTCTTCTCAATTCCATGCTCAAATGCGTTTTCAATAACAGGCTGAAGAATAAGTCTTGGTACATTTAATTTATTATATCTTTCTGGAAGCTCTGGAAACTCAACCTGAAGTCTTTTGGAAAATCTCATCAACTGGATTTGAGTATAAACTCTGGCATGATTTATTTCATCTGCAAGAGGTATATTATCTGATGAATTTCTTGTCACAAAGCGAAAGTATTCTCCAAGATGCTTCGTAAATGTAATCAGATTATCATCGCCAATTCTAGCCATTGTA
>JARBUB010000103.1 GCA_029239905.1 Clostridia bacterium | reverse complement strand
ATGCTCCTCTGCAATTTGATTGCGTCTCACTTGGTCACGATTACTCTTATTCGCAATTTCACTAATTAAATCATAATAAGTATCAATGAAATTCATAAAGAAGATGTTTCTGGACGCTTGTGCCAGCTTGTAATGAAAATAATGATCCATATTGTGCTGGACCTCTTCGTTGCCTGCAACTTCAAGCCCATCAAACAGCTCTTCAATCTCATCATCACTAGCTCGCTCAATAACGCGTTCAACCATTTTTAATTCTAGGGATTCTCTAAAATCCAGCAAATCACTGTAGGTAGCCTTTTTAACCAAATCATTAATAGACTCATTCATCAGCATGCCTTGAACGTTATCCTGAATGTAGGTACCATCCTTAGGTTTTCTGCGTATATACCCCTGCGACTGCAGTTGGGTTAAAGCTTCACGAAGGATTCCTCTGCTAACTCCGAATTTCTCAGATAGAAGAGCTTCATTAGGCAGCTTATCGCCTGCCTTCAAGCTGCCATCTCGCATTGAATTAATGATTTGATTTACAATCTTATCCGAAAGTCTCTCATTTGCAACTGGTATTATATCCATCTCTACCATCCAATCTGTCATTATGACTTATTATATGTTTAATCATTTAATTGTTTAACAATATAACTATATATTAGCACCTATGGCAAAACAATGCAATATTCAAATTATTAATAAATTTTTTATTTTCCTCGAATAAGCGTCACTCTTTATGAAATATTCTACAAGGCTTCCTCCTATTAACTTGTAGAAAGGTAACTGGTGACATTATTAAATATTAGATTATTGCTTGCTTTGAATATAATGGCATCATTTTTTTGCATAAAATAAAACTCCTGGCTGTCATTTGTTATGACTACAAGGAGTTTTATATTTACATTTACTGATTTAAAGGTCTTCTTTAAATCATTTTGCGAATTCTGCAGCTGTAGTAAAATTACATTGTAAGTATCACTTTAATATCTTCTGAATTTCCCTCAGCAAGACTAGCAAATATAGTAGGTCCATCTTCAATTGGAAAAACACCGGTGATCAAATCATTGAGATTCACTTGTCCCGAGTTAAGAATGTCAAGACATTCCTGCATTTCAGTAGTATATGTATAACTGCCGAACATTTGGATCTCGCGGCATACGACCTGCTTAAACTCAAAATCAAGATGCTGTGCTGCCATACCAATCAGTATGATTTTACCGTTGTTTCTCACACTGTCAATACACTGATTTATGCTTGCACTAATACCGACTGCATCTAATGCAATATCAACACCAATGCTATTTGTCATTGTCTTAATAGCTTCAGAAGCATTTTCCTTCGCTGTATTGATAACCATGTCAGCACCTAATTTACGTGCCAATTCCAGGCGATTATCTACGAGATCTGTTACTACAACGCTTCTTGCACCAAGATATTTCAGGCATTTGAGCACCAATAGGCCAATGGGTCCTGCCCCTACAATAAGCGCTGATTTATTTGTAAGGTCTCCAGCCTTTTTAACGGCATGCAGCGCAACAGCAAATGGCTCAAGCAGCGCTGCTTCATGAAAGGATACTGAGTCAGGCAAATACAAAAGAGCTTCCTGACGCACAGCAACATATTCCGCCATGGCGCCGTTATAACCCCCTACCGCCATTGTCGTTCCGACAATTTTACGAAAATCGCATAGATTTATATTTCCTTCAAGACAATTAATGCATTTCCCGCAATAAAGATTAGGAACAACCGCAACTCTTGCCCCAATCTTATCTTTATTTACATCTTCGCTGATTTCAGCCACTATACCAGAAAACTCATGTCCCATTACCAATGGGGCTATACGCATGTTGGATTTACCTTTATATCCAGTTACATCTGAACCGCAAATGGATGCTGCCTGGATTTTTATAACTACTTCTCCCGGACTGGGTACCGGTTTAGGTAAATCTTTAAGTGTTAAATCAAAAGGACCATTGTATAAGAGTGCCTTCATAAGCTAAACAACTCCATTCTGAAATTTATCTATTACCCTCTATATGGACATATATCATGCGCTTTGAAAAAGTAAATGCCACCGGCTATATCTTCTTTGAAATTCTTAAAAGTAGCTGCTTCAATAGAGATAATCTCCTTGTAACAAATCCTTTTAAGAACATCCAAAAATGGAGCATAATCAAAACCGTCTTCCAGGCTTGGTACAAACCGCTCAGGGAAGTTAGAAAAAGGATAATCTATGTGGATATGTTTAATATACTTTTCATATTTTACGATATCCTCCAGATCACCATTTACTGCCACAAGATGTCTCAAATCACAGAAGGTCTTTAAATTATGCTTGCCGAAGCCGTCAATAAACTCCACTGCTTCGGATATAGAATTGATAAAGTTTGAAAAGCTTGGTCCCAATGGTTCAAGTAGAACTGTAATATTATGTTCCGCAGCAATATCACACATCATATTCATGAATTCCATCAATTGATCATGTGCACGCTTTACATCTCCTTCAACAGGCAATTTTCTTGTTCTGCCATTGCCAAACACATAATAGCGAGCACCCATTTCCGAAGTTCTATAAGCACCCTTTTTAAGAAACTCCTTCCAATACGCCATATCAAAAGCCGGATCTGCGATGACCACATCTAAAGGGATTGGATTGTCATATACTTCACAAGGGAAAGCAAGATCTTTTACCTTTTTAAGCGCAGCTTTATATTCATCATCATTCAAAGCCATAATTTCTCTAATATGGAGCTCCGCACAGTCATACCCGGCAGCCGCAATGTCTTCAAGATCCTTCAGATAACCAAAGTGGCTAAGTCGCATCCTCACAAAAATCATCCTTCCATAATAAATTATGCTATACACCTATCCTTCTTCATTGTTAACTTACCCGCGACTGCTCATTTGGCAATCGCGGGTAAGGATATGAGGTTCTACTTGTAATTACTTTGCCAGCTCTGAAAGAAGTGTGTCAACCAGCTTATCGCCGATATCTGTACGAATCATGTCGTAAACAGGCTTTGCCTTTTCAATCATTTGGTCAAACATTTCAGGAGTAAAGTCAACAACCTTCATTCCCGCATCTGTAAGAGCCTTCAGGTTAGTTGCTCCAAAATCACCAAGTTTTGAAGAAACGTCAGCTGTCGCTTCAGCTACCGATTCATCCATGATCTTCTGGTAATCTGCAGGCATTTTCTCATAGAGTTCTTTATTCATAATGAATTGGTTTAAGTAGAGCAGATGATGTGTATTGATTACGTATTTTTGAACTTCCATGAACTTTGCATTGAACATTGTATCATATGCATTTTCTTCGGCCTCAACAAGACCCTGCTGTAATGCCATGTAAAGCTCTGCAAATATAACAGGTGTAGGATTTGCACCTAGTGCTTGCCAATAAGCCATATGATATTTATTTTCCATCGTTCTTATCTTTAGACCTTTGAAATCTTCAAGCTTCGTGATATTTTTGTTTGAAGAGGTTTCACGGAAGGTTCCTCCTTGCAGATAGCCAAGGTTAACGAAGCCTGCTTTTGCGTAAGCTTCATTTATAAGATCTGTGAAAGCACTCTTATTTAATGCTCTGTCAATAGTCGCCGCATCGTATTTGGAGAACACGTTGGGTAGATCGAATACTGCCAATTCCGGTACGAAGGATGCTGCTGGAGCAGTCTGAAGAAGTACTATTGATATATCGCCGGCTTGAACGCCCTCTACCATTTCCCTGTCACTGCCAAGCTGCATTGTAGGGAAAAGGTCTACCTTAATCTTTCCTTGGGATTTTGCTTCTACAACTTCCTTGAATTTCTTTGACCAGAGGTCCGCTGCAGTTCCTTCAGGTGCACCATGACCTAATATAAGTGTGAATTCCTGTGCCTCCGGAACATTGTTTGAAGTAGTCTCCTGTGCTGGCTGAGCCGGTGTCTGTGGAGCCGGTGCACTACATCCTGCCAATGCAAAAATAAGTACTAGGGACATAAGGATGGCAATAACTTTGTTTCTCTTCATTTTCTTTCCTCCTCGTTTATTGTTTTATTTTTTGACTCTATGGTCTTCTAGTTGAGGTGAATAGATCCATACAAACTTCAGTACTTCGTCACCGGTATTCACAATTGAATGAAATTCCCCCGGCGGATTGTAAACACAGATACCTGGTTCAAGCTCAATCGTTTGGGTCTCTGTTATAAACTGGCCTTTCCCCTGTAGAAAAAACATGACCTCTTCTTCTTTTTCATGCTTGTGTCTTGGTACGCTTCCACCGACATGAGTCTCATTTACGCCCATAGCTAAGTTCTGCGCTCCCACAGTCTTTTCTGAAACAAGAATCCAAGACGTACGCGCCGGTTCACGATAAATTCCTTCCACGTCTTTAATGTTGACCACTTTTAATCCTGACACTATAATCCTCTCCCATCTCAATAATTAATTTAATATAAAATTAGCGTTGTTCATTAAACACTGACATTAAAAAGCGTCCGTTCTCACTTCTACTGACCAGATGCGTTCAATCTCTTCTTGTGGAATGTCAAATACCGTATTGTTAGGAGGTAACGGTTCTTCCGCCATGAACTCCGGTATCCTCTTATACTTTTCAGACACCCCGGCAAGTTCATTGAACTTACGCTCGGTTTCCAACACGTCGGCACCCATATATCTTATTTCCCCAAATGTCAGATCCCAGCCATATCTAGCTTTGTACAAAGCTGAAAGCAAAGCATGGTTCTTGACAAATGCAGGTCTAATAAACAGGCATACGCCCATGGAATCAAGAAGTGCAGCTCTAACCTGCAGATTGTACGAATTATTCACCTGATTCTCTATACCTAAAGGGTTATTTGTTTTAAGCGTTTCAAAGGCATTCCCTGCTGTATGATCTGCTCCCATAGGGGAAGTTATATAAGTTACTCCATTGCCCTTAAGCGCACGAGGATCGTAAGCCGGCATAGCCTGACCTTTTGCTGCAGGCACACGTCTATTGCCAAATGCCTGACCAGTAAAGGCTGCACCATTGCCAATAATACGACCAAGATATGTACCTTTTCCTATTTGCCTCACTATATCTTTAGCGGCTTCAGTATTCCCGAATTGAATTACTCCGGAATCCATTGCTACTGCAATGGCTGCGCCGCATTCTATCGTGTCAACACCCACTTGATTGCACAAATGATTGAGTTCTCCGATATCATCCAGATTTCCGATGTCACAGTTTGGACCAAGTAATACCAGACTCTCATACTGAATTGATGCAACGATCTTCTTTCCACTCTTGTCAGGCATAACATTGGAGCACATGATTGTACAACCCGGTACACAAGGCGTACCCGACTTACCGCATCCGCCACGCTCTTCAACTAAAGCAGCGAATTGTGGTCCCGTCATCTCAGAAGCCTTTTCAAACTGGCCTATGCTGAAGTTTCTCGTTGGCATAAGTCCAACCTGATTTGCTAGCTCAAGAATGTCAAGGGTACCGTATTTACGACGGTTGCTGCTCTTTGGATCAGCAAGCAATGCCTCAGTAATACCTTTGATTGTTTCTTTTAGAAGCTCCTCATCATAGTAATGAGGTTTAGTAGGTTTGGAATCATCTACAACGATGGCTTTAATGCCTTTTGATCCCATTAATGCACCTAATCCGCCGCGGGCCGCGTAACGTACCTGCGTACCATTATCATCTACCGATGCAATACCGGCAGAATGCATTTTCATTTCACCTGCAGGCCCTATGCAGATGAGTCCCATTTTTTGACCAAAGCGCTGGCGTAATTCAGCAAAAGTTTCATCAACCAACAGCCCTTTCAAATAAGGAGCATCGATCAAGTTTATCTCATCACCGGTAACCTGCAGCACTCTAGTCATCTCTTCATCGGGAATATCCTCTAGTATTATCGCCTTTATTCCGAGTTTGGCTAGGCGTTTGCCTGCAAAACCACCTGTATTGCTTTCTTTAATACCGCCTGTCAGGGGACTCTTCCCACCAAAGGAAAGCTGCCCCGCTGTACTCAGATTTGTATCTGCGAATAAACCTAGGGAAATGATGAGCTTGTTGTGACGACCAAGAGCCTCACAGGTAGGAGGCACCTCATTCAACAATGTCTTTGCAATAAAGTGTCTTCCCCCATATTTTAATTGCTCCTCCGTAGGAGAATCATATTTTATTTCACCTGTTCTAGTGTTAACCCTCACAATTTTTTGCATAGAATCATACCCCCAACCTTATTTCCGATCCTGATTGAACAAGAAGCTCATTTAATGCTGCAATCTGCTGAGCGTCTATCTCTACCCCGTTTTCTTCACTATTTTTCTCTTTGCGATATTCTATTTCCCCCGGCATAAGAACTTCAGTAAAACCTTCCGCTTTCTTTAAGCCTTTTATCGTTTCAGTGTAACCCGTCATCAGTTCTTTGAAATGATCAAGAGGCATAAAGCGTGAAACATCTATAATAATTATTGAAACTCCAACATTTGTTGGTCCTTCAAGCTCGTGAAAAGACTTTAGTGTTTTTCCAAACCCTGCCCCCGACAACATACCGGAGATAATATCAACGGTCAGTGCCAGTGCAGAACCTTTGGGTCCGCCTATTGGCAGCAAGGTGCCTTTCAGCGCTTTATCCGGATCTGTAGTTGTAATGCCATTTTCATCTAGAGCCCAATTCTCTGGGATCTGCACACCCTGACGTGATGCTTTACGTATTTTGCCCCTGGCTACAACACTGGAAGCCATATCAGCTGTAAATCCCGAACCATCAGCAGGTATTGATATGCCAATAGGATTTGTGCCCATGAACTGCTCAGCACCTCCCCACGGAGCCATAGCTGGAGCAGCATTTCCTGACATAATTGCGATCATACCGTTATCCGCAGCACGCTGTGTATAGCTGGCAAGAGAACCAACATTGTTGGTATTTCGGATAAGTACAATACTGATTCCAAACTGCTTTGCCTTTTCCATTCCCAGCTCCAGCGCCATATGACCGGCTACCATGCCGATGCCGTCTGCACCGTCAATGATTGCTGTGGCACCGCTATCTGAAACAACCTTAGGTATTGTAGGAAGCGAAAGCTGCTTCCCTTTTACCCTCATATCAATAATCTTCAATAGATATGTGCCATGGGTTGAAATCCCCCTCATATCAGCCTTTACAAGACTGTTTGCTATCTCTACTGCATTCTGGGGAGTCTCGCCGAGATACACAAGTATATCCTGTGCCCCTTGACGCAAACTATTTACAGGTACCTTCATTGAAATCTACCTCACTCATGATTTGATTTTGTATTGCACATCATTCTTCAACAAGCCCCAATTTTTGAAATACATCATCAAGCTTGTTATATTCCACACTGGAGATACCAGTCTTGAGAATCTTGGTTTTCTCTTCTTCAGCTTTAACCCTTTTTACGGATTTTTCAAGAACTTCCTCACATTCATTCCTTTTTACCACAACAATTCCGTCATCATCGCCTAGTATAAGGTCACCAGGTTCCACCATCACACCGCCGAAAACCGTTGGATAGTTTATGATGCCCAGTGTATTTTTGACAGTACCCCTTATGGCAAAGCCCCTGCAAAAAACCGGAAATCCCATGTCTATAATTTCGCTTGAATCCCGTATACAACCATCAATTACAAGTCCTCCTAATTGTCTGGCCATTCCGGAAACAGCCATAAGACCGCCAAAGTAGCCGTAATCATAATATCCTGAAGTAGTTGCAACAATAACATCTCCAGGCTTTGCAATTTCAAGCGCCTTATGCAGCATAAGGTTATCACCGGGTGCACATTGTACCGTAAGTGCCGGACCGCAAATCTTAACGCCCTTTGCGATTGGCTTTATGGCGTTAAGCACATAACCCTTTCGCCCCGAAGCCTCATGTACTGTTGCAGAAGCTTGCTCAGCAAAAGCAGCAATAATATCTGTCCCCGGTCTTTCAAAATTCTTTCTAACATGTACCATTAAAACAACCTCCACAGCCTATCAAATATTTGATTTATCCTATCCACCCATTAAGGCTAAAAAGAGGTGAATGATATCGCCATCACTTACAATGTAATCAAGGGATAATACCTTAGGCTCCTTTACTGCGATAAGATTTTCATAGAGTGAATCAGGCATATCACACGCTCTTACATATAGCTCTAATGATATTGGAGCGATATATTCAACCACCCGGCTATACTTTTTCATAACGCCATGTCCGATAAAGGTAATCATTTATACTTCTCCAATTCAACCTTTTAATAGTTTACAACTCTTATAAAGCCATCAATCACTCTCTGTTTTGCCTTTTCAATATGGTTTTTACAAGCTGCTATGGCAAGGTCCTTATCACGTGTTTTAAGTGCTTCAATAAATTCTTGATGCTCATCACTGGCTTCTACGCTTAATGTCTTGGCAATCTTATTTGAGCAGATATGATATTGTTCACGAACACTTCTATAAGCCTCAAGAAGATATTGATTGCCATATATCTCAAAGAACTTTAAGTGAAAGGCTTCGTCACAATCAACATACTCCCACATATCTCCAGCCACCAGAGCTTCTCTCTGCATTTGATTATTCTCTTCAAGCATCTTTATATCCGCATCGGTTATAATATTTATTACTTTCTCTATGACAAAAGGCTCCATACACTCTCTCATCTGGAAAATGGACACAATGTCAGACATTTCAATACTAACTACAAAAAAACCGACATTTGGAATAAGCTTCAAAAAACCTTCTCTTCTAAGCCGCTGAAAAGCATCTCGCATTGGCGTATAACTCATGCCATGCTGCTGCGCGCATTCACGTACACTTAGGAAGCTTCCTTTTTCATAATCCTTAAGACTATTTTTTATGATTTCGTATGCTTGATCACTTAAACTATCGTTTTTCATTTATTTCACCTACATTCTCAGATTAATAGTACAAACCACCATTTATATCAATAACTTCCCCTGTAGTCCAGCCTGCTTCGTCACTGCAAAGATATACAGCAGCATAGGCGACCTCCTCAGGCAATCCCAGACGCTCAATCCGCACACCATTTTTCAATCTGGCAACAAATTCCGGTTGTAATGTACCAGTCATACGTCCATTCAATGGACCAGGGGCAATAGCATTAATTGTTATATTATCGGGACCTAGTTCGTAAGACAAACACTGTGTCAGACCAATCACTGCAGCTTTGGATGCTGCATAGTTCACCCCGACTCCCGGTCTGCCTGTACGCCCACCTATGGATGATACATGGGCTATCCTGCCATATTTCCGCTCCTTCATGTAAGGGACAACTGCCTTGCATATGTTAAATACACCATCTATATTGGTCTTCATTACAAGCTTCCAAATATCAACGGTCATCTGATCAATGGGCATATGCCTGGCGATTCCCGCACAGGTCAGCAGAATATCAATCCTTCCGAATTCTGTGACAGTA
>JARBUB010000102.1 GCA_029239905.1 Clostridia bacterium | reverse complement strand
TAGTGAAATCAAAGATGCTATAAGGGAAATATTAGTGAGTCAAGACGGAGGTTTGATGACATTAAAAGACTTGTCTAATAATATGATGCAGATATCTGGACAGCTTTCTTACAGCACAGAGGAATTTAACATATCCATGAAGGAAATATCCAAAGGTGCAAACAATATGGCGGCTGGAGCTTATGAGCAATCACAAAATGCCAGCTATATAGAGCAGCATATCAATGAAATATACAGTAAATCAGAGCGTAATTTAGAAAGCTGTGAAAAAACTCAGAAACTTTCCAATAGCTCCTTTAAGAAAATTGTAGAGAGAAAGAAAAATATTGAAGAGGTTATTGGAGAATTTGATGAAGTTGTCAGCAAAATATATGGGGTGGACAATTGTATTAAACAGCTAAAAAACAGCTATAAAAATATAGGAAATATGATAGAGGGAATTAAGCGTATATCCTCACAAACAAATCTATTAGCACTTAATGCTTCTATAGAAGCAGCAAGGGCAGGGGAGCATGGTAAAGGTTTTGCTGTAGTGGCCCTAGAGGTTAAAAAATTGGCCAATGATTCTTCTATGGTAGTAGAAGATATAATAAAGATTATAAGAGGAATGGTAGAGGATACTGATGGAGCAGGAGACATGATGCAGGATACAGTCTCTCACCTGTCGGAGCAGTTTACAAGGCTTAAGGCATCAGTAGATGATCTAGGAGATATTGAAAAAAATATTTCAACAATTGTTCAAGATGTGGATTGTATTATAGAAAACGATAGAACCTTAGTAGAAGAATATGAAGCAATCAGCGAAAAGGTAAGAAAACTAAGCTGCATTGCAGAGAACAATAAGAATCAAGTGGATTCTGTAAGTAGTTCAATTAAGGATGAAGCTAATTCAGTAGGGAACATTCTTACGATATCAGAAAGGCTGGAGGGTCTATCAAAAAAGCTGTTTAAGTATTTTTCTGATCAAGATAAAAAAGATGAAAATACTTTAATGGTTGCTATATCAGAGTATCCTCCATTCCTAGTGGAACACAATAACGGAGAAAGCTTTAGCGGAATTGATGTAGATATAATGAATGAAGTTTTTAAAAGAAAAGGAGTAAAGGCAATCTATAAATCTTACCCATTTGAAAAGACCATTGAACTGTTGAAGGATGGGTTTATAGATGTAATTCCAACATTGTCCTATAACAAGGAGAGAGAAGAATATATGATTTTCTCGGAATCCTATAGAGATACAACAAAGTATGTATTTGTAGGAAAGACGGACTCTAATGTACAAATCAATAACAGTGAGGATATGAAAAATTATAGTATAGGTATGGCAAAAGGCTTTAGCTATCCTGAAGAGTTTATGAAAGATACTTCTATTAGTAAGGATGAGAGTATAAATGCGGAAATAATGCTATCCAAACTTCTTAAAAATCAGATTGATGCCGCAATATTCAATGAGTTTACCTTGGGGGAATATATAATCAAGAACAATCTTAAAGACAAAGTAAGGCTGATGGGGTATACAATAGTTGATAAAACGTCTGATACTAGAATAGCCTTTGCTAAGAAGAATAATCTATATAATATGAAAAGTGTTTTCGAAGCAGGTTTTGATGAAATCAAAAAAGATGGCACCATTGACAGGATATACAAAGCATATCGAGGCGTATACTAGATAGATTAAAAAGAGTTGCAGCTTGGTGGTTGCAACTTTTTTTAATTAATAATTTTTAGTTTTATTTTATCTTCATATTTGTTGCATAATACTCTATATGTTATAATTATCTAATAATTAATGGAAGTGGAGGGTATATTTTCATGCTAAATAATTCTGCATCAATACCAAAGAGAAATGAGATTCCTGAGCAATTTAAATGGAAGCTGGAGCATATCTATGAAAGCAACGAATTATGGGAAAAGGACTTTGCACAAGTAAAAGATCTTGCAGTTAAACTTGGAGATTTCAAAGATAAGCTAGGCTTAAGTGCTGATAATCTTTTAAAGTGCATGGATGCCAGTGCTGCCTTAAGCAGATTGTTTGAAAAGGTATATGTTTATGCTCAAATGAGAAGCCATGAGGATAGTGCAAATGGATATTATCAAGGATTAGCAGATAGGACTGAATCATTGGCAGTAGACGTATCCAGTGCCAGCTCGTTTATAGTGCCAGAGCTATTGTCTATACCTGATGACAAGCTGATTGCATTTATTGAATCCAATGAAAAGCTTGCCTTTTATAAAAAATATATTGATGTAATAGTAAGGACAAAGCCTCATGTGCTAAGTGCCAGTGAAGAACAGATTATGGCTATGTCTGGTGAAATGGCCAATGCACCGGGCAACATATTTAGCATGTTGAATAATGCTGATATTAAATTCCCTACAATAAGGGATGAAAAAGGCCAAGATGTAGAGCTAACAAAAGGCAGATTCATTCAGATGATGGAAAGCACAGATAGAAGGGTTCGTAAGGACGCTTTTGAAGCTATGTACACAACCTATAAGAAGCAGAGGAATACTCTTGCAGCACTACTTAATTCACAGGTTAAGTCAAATATATTTAATGCAAAGATTAGAAAATACAGCTCTGCTAGAGAGTCCTATTTATTCCCTGACAACGTACCAGAAGCAGTATACGATAATTTGATTAAAGCGATGCACGACAACATGCATCTTATGCACAGATATATGAAGCTTCGCAAAGAAGTGCTAGGTTTAGACGAACTGCATATGTATGATGTCTACACTACAATGGTTAAAGAAGCTAAAATGGATATATCCTTTGAAGAAGCTGTGGAAACAGTCAAAAAAGGTGTTGCTGTTTTGGGTGAGAAATACAGTAAAGATCTAGAGCAAGGATTTACTTCAGGTTGGATTGACGTTTACGAAAACGAAGGAAAGAGATCAGGCGCATATTCATGGGGCTGCTATGATTCCCACCCCTATGTGCTGCTAAACCATTCCGATACAGTAAATAATATGTTTACGCTAGCTCACGAAATGGGTCATGCGTTACATAGCTTCTATTCAGATGCGAATCAGCCATATATATACGCTCAATATAAGATATTCGTAGCAGAGGTTGCATCAACATTAAATGAAGCGCTGTTGATGCAGTATATGCTTAAAAATACGACAGATAAGACAAAGAAGATGTATCTGTTAAATTACTATATGGAGCAGTTTAGGACAACGGTATACAGACAGACGATGTTTGCAGAGTTTGAAAAGATAATACATGGAAAAGCAGAAGCGGGAGAAAGTTTGACTGCAGATGTATTATGCCAGGTATATCATGACTTGAATGTTAAATACTATGGACCAGATATGGTAGTTGATGAGTTGCTGGATATGGAATGGTCAAGAATACCTCATTTTTACACCAGTTTCTATGTTTACAAGTATGCAACAGGTTTTTCAGCTGCAACAGCTATAGCTCATAAGATTACAGCAGAAGGGCAAAGTGCAATTGATAAATACCTTGAATTTTTGCAGAGCGGCGGTTCAGATTATCCAATAGAACTGCTTAAGATAGCCGGAGTTGATATGATGACTCCTGACCCTGTCAACAACGCGCTTAAGGTATTTGAAGATTTGCTTAATCAAATGGAAGAGCTAGTTAGGGAATAGAAATTACCAAAAGGCTGAAAACTTTGTTTTCAGCCTTTTAATATGATAAAATATGCATTGGATAAATATAATTTATTTTTAGATAATGAGGGGTAGAAATGGAAAATACATACTTAGGAATATTAAGAGGCAAGATGCTTCCCATGGAAATTAGCGCTCAGATGTTGTTAAAAGGGGCAGAGGACGAGATATTTTACTTAGAAACAAAGCAAATGTCGGGGTACACAACAAAACTAACATTGAGAAATGCAATAAATAAAGCCAAGGAAGAAAATCCTGAGGACGAGCAGCTTAATGTATTATTGGATGAATTGAGAAATATCAGAATAGATAAAGATCAAATGTGCGGGGCTGAAAATGTAAAACAAGGACAAGAGATTTTAGATTGGATCGCTATGTAAAAAGACTTTCTTAGGAAAGTCTTTTTTTTATAGAACTCAATATTTTACGTAGTTATTTTTCTCCTCGTTTTAACAAAATGATATTATAAATTAGATAAAAAAATAATTATGTAAATGTCATTTTTATTGAATAATACAATCCACTATTCTCATAAATTTATAGTGTAACAAATTAGGAGACTCATTAAAAAATATCTCGCCCAACACTACATATTAGGAAAATTGGAGGTGAGAATGCAGAATTTAAGTAAGGAGGAGGGTATTTGGGAAAACCATTCTTTTTTGAGACCACTGTAAAACATAAAAACGGGGAGTTGATTACTGAAATAAGTTTTTCCAAAAGCAGATATATATGAAAATAAAGTACAATGATAGGGCAGTATTTAAATATACTGCCCTTTTTATGATACTTTGACCTAGTTCATTTTCAAGTAGTCAAAGGATTTCGTTCTGGGAGCTGTTTTGATTTATAGTAATATTAATGATTATTTGTATAATACTTGTTATATAATTCAGTTAGTATATTAAAATGTACTAATTCATCCTCGAGAATCCTCCTTAGTACCTTTACTACATGTTTATCTTCAATCTCGCTTATTAACGTCCTATAACCGTCAATGGCAGCTTTTTCTGCATCAATATCAAGCTTAAGCTTAAATTCTGTGCTATCACCATAAGAAACTTGACCGCCATCCCACCAAGCCTTATTTGACCTGCGATATTTAGGGTTTCCCCCTAGCATTTTTATAAGATCTCCTAAAAGTTCTAAATGTTTCATCTCGACTAAGGATATGCAAAGCTCTATATTTGCAATTTCTTTATTTTGAATAGTAAGATGATGATGCATGTATTGAGTAATGGCAGTTAACTCGCTCTTTTCACCGTCGGCATAGGCATCCATCAATAGTTTTGCGTATCTTATATTTTGCACTTCTACTTCTACCTCAGGATAAGGCATATCTGCTTTACAGGGGAGACTTTCTAAAAATTCATCAACCATTTTTTCTATGTCCATAATTTCACCATCCTTTTTGCTATTATTAATACTTATGAAAGTTAAAAACAGATTATACAACAAGTGCTGCTTAAAACTATTTTGGTATTAAATATGGTTATAGAAAATATTTATATAGTGAAAGCATAACTATATATATGCGGGAGGTATGATATGCAAAACTTTGAAGATTTCGATATAGAAGGGCAAATTCATGACAATGTGCTATTGGATGAAGTTAATAGAAGAGAAAAGTTGGTTAAGCTCATCAGCCAAAACTATAGATTGCCAGAAGAACAATTAGATAATAACAAAGCTTTAGTTGATGTAATAATGCAGTTGAGAAGAGAAAGTCATCCTTTAATTTATGAATATAATGAGGATATATGGAATTTTCTCGCAGACAATATGGAGTTTGAAGAAGATAACATTCCTGAAAGCAGAGTGATAGGTAAGAACAGCTTTTATAACCGCTCCAAGGCGAAGGCTTATATAGACACTTACTGGGAAAACTACAATCCAGCTTATCCCACCTTTCATGGGGGAGGCGGAGATTGTGCGAACTTTGTTTCACAGGTTTTGTATGCAGGGGGCATGCCGTGGGTAGATGATGGAAATCCGAATCATTATACGTGGTTTACCAATTGGTATTGCAAGCCTGGGGCAAGCAACAAGGATGGGGATAAACGAATCTCCTTATCTTGGAAGGTAGCGGCTTCTTTTAAACGTCACTGGGAAAAGCGGGCAGCAAAGCAGGTTGTAATAAGCTACAAGGATGCAATAGATAATATGAAGGGTCTATCAAAACAGGTCTTTGTAGGTGATCCGGTACAGTTTTGCTACGCAAATGGCACAGCATATCATACCTTGATTGTCACTGGCTTTGCGTGGGATAAAGCAGCCAAACTAAACGATATCGTTCTTGCATCCCATACCATAGACTCTAACAAACGGTCCTTATATAATACCATTCGAAAATATCCCGAGGATTATCTTTTGAGGTTTTACGTAATCAAAGAAAGTGAATAATGTAGTGGCAGACTCATATGTCTGCCAGCGACAGGGCAGTCATTTTGACTGCTTTTTTCTTTTTGTTGTAACAAGTGGATTGGCTATGGAATAGTATGTAAATGAAAGTATTTGTTAGGAGGGTTGTGAATGAATAAATATCAATATGAGCAGACAAGTAATACAGAAGTGCTTGTTCGCCCTGACTTCAAGATTCCCGTAATGCCTGAAGAGTTTGAATTGGCAACAGCTTATGTGCCTTATCAGGTTATGTACAAAATCTATGAGCCAATGAAAGCTCTTATGAAAGGTACAATATATCCAGAGTTATATAGACCCTACGAAAAAAAGAAACATGATAGATAATATGAGCACCAGAAAATGTTTTGCACATTTTGATTAATGCAAAATGTTTGGTACAAAACATATAGCATGTAATGAAAAACCTAGAAAGAGGGTAGATTTGATGAAAATTGAAAAAGAAAGATTAGAAATGCTTAAAGAAATTATGGCAATTGACTTTTCAGGTGTTGAGCTTAATCTTTATCTGGACACTCATCCAATGGATCAAAGGGCTCTTGCCATTCACAATGATTATACTATGAAAGCAAAGATGCTGAAGGAAGAATATGAGAAAAAGTTTAGCCCCTTGACTCATGAAATTGTCAGCAAATGTCCATGGGAATGGGTAGCAGAACCATGGCCATGGGAAATAGACTATGAGATGGGAGGCAAATAGAGTATGTGGATTTACGAGAAAAAACTTCAATTCCCAGCTTGGGTAGAAGGCTGTGATTTAAGAATAGCAAAAGGGCTTTTCGCGCAATATGGCGGACCTGACAGTGAACTTTCGGCAGGTATTAGATATCTGTCTCAAAGATATACAATGCCACTCTCGGAGGTAAAAGCTGTTCTTACAGACATAGGTACAGAGGAAATGGCACATTGGGAAATCATAGCTACATTGATATATAAAATAATAGATAGAGCAGATCCTGAGGAAATGAAAAAAGCTGGTTTGGATGCTCATTATATACAACATGGCCATGATGTTTATGCCCATGATGCTGCAGGGGTTCCATGGACAGCTGCATATATTCAAGCAATTGAGGACCCAATAACAAATTTGACTGAAGACATGGGAGCAGAACAAAAAGCAAGAACTACTTACGAGCATCTTATAAATCTGACTGATGACAGAGGGGTTATTGAAACTCTAAGCTTCCTGAGAGAAAGAGAAGTCGTTCACTTCCAACGTTTCGGTGAAAGTCTAAGAATGGTTCAAGAGTACATGAACCGCCCTAAACGCTAATAAAAAGGCCCTGGTTAATAAACCAGGGCTTAATTTTATATTCTATAATTCATGAATTGCTAAGCCGACAAGACCAGGGCCCGTATGTACCACCATGGCCGGGCTGATCTGACCAAAGAATATTTCCTGCACATTTGGAATATTTGCGAAGTACTCCTTGATTTTAAGAGCCTCTTCCTTAGCTGCACCATGATACACCGATATATTAACCTTCTTATCCTTCATAAGATCCATTGCAATTTCAACAAGCTTTTCTAAGGATTTCTTTCTGCCTCTAACCTTGGCACAAGTGTAATATCTTCCGTCCTTGTTAACGGATATAATTGGTTTTAAATCCATTATTGTACCAAGTGTAGCAGCTACAAGACCTATTCTGCCGCCTTTACGTAAATAGTCTAGCACTGGTACGCAGTAAAAAACATTTATTTTGTCCTTAGCCTTATTTAATGCATCTTTAATTTCTGCCATTGGGATGCTTTGGGATATTAGTTTTGCTGCTTCATGCACTAGCATTCCTACACCTATGGATACAGATTTAGAATCTATAACTTCAATTTCTAAATCTTCATACTGCTTGCTAATCATTTTTACCACATCAACAGTACCGCTTAAATTGCAGGAAAGATGAATCGAAAGTATCTTTTTGTAGCCTTCTTCCCTCAGTCTGTCAAATACTTTCATTATGTCTGTTTGAGAAGGCATTGAGGTTTTAGGAATTTCTTGATCAAACCTCTCATAAACCTCTTCTGGTGAAATATCAACACCATCATTGTACTCTCTATCGTTGTATATTATTTTTAGTGGAATAGTTTGGATATTGTATCTCTCTATGATCTCCTTTTCCAAATCGCTGCTGCTATCTGTTACTAAGGCAATTTTTTCATAATTATTTTCCATAATAAACCTTCCTTATTTCCAAAATCTACTTATATCATATATAATACATTAATTTATCTAACTTTCAAATAAATATTTACAATTTTGAAACAAATTAAAAAAAATATTTCAAACGAATAAAAAAATAGCGCATCCTCTTGCGAGGACGCGCTATTTTTATCTTTTATCGATTGCAGCTATGTGTATCAAGAATTTCGTCTAATATTGTATCACAGTCAACGATTACTTCACAGATGCAGCAGATATTAACAAACTTAAATTTGTCATGGCAACGGAATACAGCAAGTTCGCCTATTACTGAAACGATCTCTACATTTTCAAGTATGCAATCTTCACATGCATCAATTACTACTGTTACTCTGTTGTCATCGTCATTAGCTAGTAAGCATAATAGGTCTCTGATTGAGTCTGGAAAGTTTCTTGATCTACCATGTTCGTGTCTGTCGCATTTACATTCTCTACCCATTTAATTCACCTCCATAATATCAAGGTATATAAAATAGGAGCACAATTCCTATTTTTGCAAACGCTTTTTTGAGCAAAGTCATTAAAGCGTTCTTTATACCTCTGATATCATAATATAAATATCTGAGCATTGTGTTACTAGAAATAATGCTATAAGTAAGAAAAATTTGTTTAAAAATGATGAAATAAAAGGAACCTTTTGAGAAAGTAGATATGTTGCGAAAAATACTTATCTTATACAAAATCAGTAGAAGCATCTGATTTTTTATTATCAAAAATGTATTTTCGCAACATATGAATCAAGAAAAATGTTTTGTGCATTCTGATTACATGCGAGAGGGTTAGTGCTAAACACATATTTAGCTTACATAATATGTCGAAAGTTGCGTTAAATATTAAGAAGGGATTTTCATACATAAGTAGAAATTAATAGATGTTCGTCTTGCTTAATATGTTTATAGGAATCAAATATAAATTTTACTTTAGGGAGACACATATGAAGTATTTATATGAACTGAACTTAAACAATAAAAAGCTGATTATGAGCAGTGTTGCAAATTTATGTGATAAGGATGCTTATATATGTAGTGGCTGCGCCAGTAGCGAATTGAGGGATAGTATTATTCATCTGCTGTCGGGTACAATCATAGACACCATAGAAAATCACTGCATATGCACGGACAATGTTTGCAATATCGATGTAGGTATCATCAAATCATTTCTGATAAGCGGAATAGAAATTAAGTTTTTGATGGCTATTTT
>JARBUB010000101.1 GCA_029239905.1 Clostridia bacterium | reverse complement strand
ATCGTTCCCGAATCAGGGCTATTTAATTTTGTATTGGCAGATTTGGGTGTTTCTTCTATGCAAATAGACAATCCTGAAAGAGGATTTTCATTTAAGACTGAAGGGCCATTAGACTTACGCCTAAACCCGCATATGGGTAAATCTGCAGCCAGCCGTTTGAAAAAAATGACATTAGACGAATTAAAAGGTATGTTGATAGAAAATGCTGACGAGCCTCATGCCGAAGCAATCGCTCGCGCCATTATTTCCAACATAAAAAAAGGAATTGATATATCAACAACCACACAACTCCGAAATATCATCAAAGATGCCCTGAAATCTATTCCAAAGATTAGTGAAGATGAGATCAAAAAATCCTGTCAACGATGTTTTCAAGCGTTGCGAATTGATATCAATAAAGAGTTTGATGTGCTAGACGAATTTTTGGAAAAGCTTCCTGATGTTCTTGCTGAGGGTGGGCGCGTTGCCATACTTACATTTCATTCAGGAGAAGATCGTCGTGTTAAAAAATCTTTTAAGCACTTCTTTCGTGAAGGTATTTATAGTGAAATAGCACCAGACCCTATTCGGCCATCATCAGAAGAATGTTATGCCAATAGTCGTGCCCGTTCTGCTAAATTGCGCTGGGCGATCAAAGCATAAAGTGCAATTTTGGGCACTTTATTTGAATATAAACAGCACAAAAGCCTGACTCCAATATAATATCGAAATCAGGCTTTTGCTGTATGAATTTTCAGTTTCTCATCTGCTCAACTGAGCTTCCATCAGTTCTTATTGTTTTCATTTCCGTTAGCCAGCGATATAATATTCACTAAATAATTCATCACTTTTTCTCTGCAATTAATATCCAATTTTACTATTGCTTCTATTTTGCCCCTTAATAAATCAAAATCCGAAATGACCGGATCTGTAATAAAAATCTTATTATTTTGCGTGGTCCGCAGCCCTTCCTCCTGTAGTAAAAGTTCCTCGTACATTTTCTCTCCGGCTCTTAAACCGGTAAATTGTATCTTTATATCTACATTTGGTTCAAAACCGGATAATTCTATTAATTTTTTAGCAAGGTCATATATCTTTACCGGTTTACCCATGTCAAGTACAAATATCTCTCCGCCCTTAGCCATAGCACCTGCCTGAATAACCAGCTGAGCAGCTTCAGGTATTGTCATGAAGAACCTCGTTACATCGGGATGTGTAATGGTTACAGGTCCACCTCTTTCAATCTGCTTTTTAAATAAGGGTATCACGCTTCCATTGCTGCCAAGTACATTCCCGAATCTAACTGCTACAAACTCAGTTTTACTACACTCATTAAGAGTCTGGATGATCATCTCTGCGACTCTTTTAGTTGCTCCCATAATACTTGTTGGATTAACCGCCTTATCTGTAGAAATCAGCACAAATCTTTTAACCCCAAATTTATCTGAACTTTCCGCCAGGTTTAGGGTACCAAAAAGGTTGTTTTTAATCGCCTCTCCTGGGTTTCCCTCCATAAGGGGTACATGTTTGTGTGCAGCTGCATGAAATACAACATCAGGCCTATATTGTTCAATAATTTCCTCAATCCTATCCTTTTCCCGGATATTCGCTATAACTGAAATTATACTAAGCTTATTGCAAATAAATCGAAGCTCGTTTTCGATCTCATAGATGTTATTTTCATAATTATCCAGGATTATCAACTGTTTAGGCTTAAACAATATTATTTGTCTGCAAAGCTCAGATCCGATTGAACCTCCTCCACCTGTAACAAGCACAACCTTATCTTCCAAATAGGCTGATATCTCGTTAATATTAAGATTAACAGGCTCCCGACCCAACAGGTCTTCAATATTTACATTCCTGATTTTAGAGATAACATAGAATCCGTCAATTAATTGAGTAAAGGAAGGCAGTATTTTGACCTTGCAGTTTGTTCTAAGACAGGTGTGGTATATTTCGTCAATGATTTTATTTGAGTAAATTGGTAGTGCGATGATGATTTCATCAATCCCTTTTTTTTGAACTACACTCAGAATATCCCGGAGCTGCCCAACAATAGGCACTCCATTTATCTTTTTCCCCAGCTTTCCTTTATCATCATCAAGGATAGCCACAGGTATGCTTCTTAATTCAGGATGCTCCTTGAGCTCTTTTACTACTATTGCTCCAGGCTCCCCGTCACCAATGATCAATATTCTCTTTGAATCCATTGTACTAAAAATATATCTATTAATAATCCTTTTCAGACTCCTATATGCAAATCGAATACCGCCTATTAAGAAAATATCTGTTAAAAAAAATACTATAAAAATACTATCTTGAACCCTTATACTGTAAAGTTTAAAAAAAACCATTACAATAGCATTACCTACAAAAGCAGCTCCTATAATAGAGATCATCTCATGAATGCTGGCAAATGCCCAAATACTGCTGTAAAGCTTGAAGCAATAAAATAAAGTGACTTTCACTAAAGTACTGATAATAACTATTAATACCGCATTAACCAGAATGCCTTGGGGAATATTTCTATGCAGACCATCATACTTAAGAAAACATGCAAGTACCATTGAGATGTTCACTAAAACAGCATCAACAAAGGTTAAGGCAAAAACGTTTTTTTGTATTCTGACAAACCCCATAGTTAGCCTCACACTCTCTTTATATAATATAAACGTGCTATTAGGGTAATTAAATCAACAATAGATATACAAACTACAAAAGACTCTTGTATATCTGAATATTTTTTACAAGCTCACCATCGAGATATGAAAACTTCTTGAGTAAAAATCCTTCTATTATATCCTGAGCACTCTGACTCTTATCAGTCCACCATATAGGGTGAACAAGAGATTGGATCCTGTCAGGACTATGGTAATTAGCGTCTGATTTTTCCAAGAACCTGCACATACATCCCTCTCTCCAAGTGCGTCTTGAGTCAGAGATATACTTGAACTCTTTAGTAAAATCTAATTCATAAGTATTGATCAGATTATTTTTTAACTTAATATTCGATTGTAATAAAAACTGTGACGGTCTGTGGAAAGAAACTGCAAAAATCTTGGTATCGAAATAATCTTCTAGTATTTGCACCTCTGAATCTACCTTTTTTATAATACTCTCTACATCATTTAAACCATAGAATGCTTCGTCGAAATGCAATCCTATTTGATGATCCAGATCCAGTATGCCTTTGATAAGATCTGAATTGAATTTGTCGAAGATATTGTAGAAGGGTGACCTAATTAATATAAAGTAAGTTGTCTTGATATTGTGCTTGTTTTCTAAGAGAGCCATTCTATACGCCTTTTCCAAATCCATATCTATATCATGTCTTAATATGAATTCTTTTTCATGTTGATAGGCTTCATTGAAGAAGGTGACCTTGTATTCTGCTTTTTTGACCAGCTCTAAGATTTTTTCATAATGAGAATAAGTGAAGTCACAAGTTGACATGACCTATACACCCCGTTTTGATCAGCTTAATTAATATGAATCATGAACGCATCTTCAGTATAGCTGCATTATGTCAGCTTATTCCTTGAACTAAATTTATTGCGTATTAGTTCTACAATGTAAATCAATTCTTCTGTCTTCAATCCATATAGCACGCCCATATAAACAAATACCCCTATACCAATGGTTGCAACCAGCTTGAAAAATAAACTTGCAATGGCTGCTTCATTACCTAGAGGACATACTTGAATACTGTTTATCAAATACATCAATACTCCCATAACAGCAGCAGCGACAGCAGATTTAACAACTGATCTGCCTATTTCACTGTAACTGATAAGCACTTTTTTTCTGATCCTGACAACTAAAGAGAAACCGCATAATAATAAAGCCAAAGATGAAGCCAAAGCCAATCCGCAGACCCCCCAAAGTCTTACAAATATCAGACTGAGAATAATATTTGTGCAAATAGCTAAAATCCCGTTAATCATAGGCGTTTTTGTATCCTTTAGGGAATAGAATGCCTTGTTTAAAATGGCTGTTAACCCCGAACCAATTATGCCAATTGCAAAAAAACCCAGTACGGCAGAAGTAATAAACGTATTGCTTGAGTCAAATTCTCCTCTTTCGAATAAAAGCCTGATTATCGGTAACCTCAGTACCCATAGTCCTACCATAACAGGAAATGCTGTAAGTATAACAATTTTTAACCCTATGGTAACCATTTTACCGAATTTATTCAGGTTGTCAGAAGCAAGGGATAATTCCGGAAAGAAAACAATACCCAGAGAAGCAAAAAAGACACCGTGGGCAATTCCATTCACTTTATTAGCGTAATCCAGAACAGATATGCTTCCTGCACTAAGACCTGACGCAAGCATTTTGTCAATTATGATGTAAGCTTCATTGAATGCAGTGCTGATAAATACCGGTATAGAAAGAACCAGAACCCTTCTCAGTCCTGGCTCTTTAAAATCTATTACAGGCCTAAACCTGAAGCCTGCTTTTACCATAAAAGGGAGCTGAATTGCAAACTGGCTTATCATCGCGAAGAAGCTGCCTATAGCCAACGCCTTAATGCCATAACGGTAGAAAAAAAATATACTGAGTATAATTATCAGATTAAGTGATATGCCCATTGATGCCGGCACTGCAAAGCTTCGGTTTGCTTGAAGAAATCCGTTGGCAAGATAGGCCAGTGCCAGGAAGACAATAGATGGAAACAGCAAAACAGTCAGCTTAACAGAAAGGTCAAAGGTTTCTCCGCTAAACCCTGGCGCAGCAACCTTAACCAGCGCAGGAGCAAATATCATACCAAATGCAGCTATTGCAGCAGTTAAAAGTGTTACAATGTTAAACAAGTTGTTGACAAAATATAGTCTCTGCCCACTGGTTTTGTTTTTAAATTCACTATAAACAGGTATGAATGTTATTGTAATAGCTGCATATATGATACCGGTAAGTATTGAAGGGATTTCAAATGCTATTCTGTATGCATCTGTCAGGTAGTTTGCACCAAAGTAAGCAGCCATAACACTTTCACGAAGCAAGCCGAGAAACTTGCTGATCATTGATATGAAAACTAATGAAGTGGCTGCTTTGGTTATCCTATTAGCTGTCGTACCCATATTTGTCTCCTCTAGATTCAATACTTTTAGTCATTCTATAGAATCCACTGATGCTCAAGCAGCTTTATGCATATTTCACAAGTCCTTCCTTAAGCACACTCACAACGTAGTCAATTTGCTCATCCTGCAGGTTATTAAAAAATGGAAGAGCAATGGTAGAAGCTGCTACTTCTTCCGTAACAGGAAAATCACCTTCCTTATATCCATACAATTTTCTAAAGTATGACTGAAGGTGAATCGGAGTAAAGTATGGTCTACATGCGACTCCATTATCCAGGAGATGCTGCATAATTTTATCTCTATCTATAGAACTATCTAATCTGATAACATACACAAACCAGCTCATTCTGGTTACATGCAGTGGAATAAATGGAGTTGTGACACCCTCGATATGACTCAATCTGGCATTATACTTTTCAGCAATACTACTCCTTTTATCTATAAATTCATCCAGACGGTTCATTTGGGCTATGCCAAGTGCAGAATTGAGTTCGCTAAGCCTATAATTATAACCAAGCCGTTCATGCTCAAGCCAGAAGCCTGTTATAGCTCTTCCTTGGCTTCTATAACTCCTGCAGAGTTCTGCAATCTCGTCGTTATTTGTAACCACTATTCCACCTTCACCGGTGGTAATCTGCTTATTTGGGTAGAATCCGAACACAGCTCCGTCAGCCATGGAACCGCATTTTATCCCGTTATATTCTGAGCCTAAAGCTTCGCAGGAGTCCTCCAACAGCAGCAAGTCATATTTTCTGGCTATTGCTCTCAGCCGTTCAATATCCACAGGATTCCCGAACACATCAACAGCAAGAATTGCTTTTGTCCTTCCGTTTATTTTTTTCTCAATGCCTTCAAAATCCATGTTTAAGGTCTTAGGGCATATGTCTGTAAAAACAGGCTTTGCGCCTTCAAATAGAATACAGTTTGCAGTAGCTATAAAACTGAAAGGAGTTGTAATAACTTCATCTCCTACTTTAATGCCATTTGCTTTTATTAATAGATGTAATCCGCTTGTACCGCTGTTGACTGCTATAGCATGCTTTATACCTAAATAATCTTCAAACCTTTTTTCAAATTCTCTTACCTTTGGTCCTATGCTCAGTATACCTGACTTCATTACTTCAACGACTGAATCTATTTCCTTCTGGCTAATATCTGGTTTAGCAAGCTGGACTTCCATTTTTACACCCCCATTATTACTTATATAAATTGCGATAAAGTTTTTACATTAAAAACAGTTGAGCTTTGTGCGATTTATAAACAGCGGAAAACATTTCGTACTATTTGATTAATGTAATATGTTTAGTACGAAATGTATAACATCAGCTAAAGCTCTTCCTTATTTTTTCTTGGCGTAAAAGTACAGAAATTTTGTTGGTAATATCTGTGTCTATTTTAGAAATGACATTTCTAAATGGATATAAAACATGAACGATGAATCTTACCATAGGATTATAGATTACATTCAGTTTACAAAAAGCTTTTCTGAAATGCAGCTTGTGGATCAGAAACTCTTGGACATTTGTTTTATGGCTTATACTTCTTGCTCCAGCACAAACATACTTCAATCCCAATTCGTTTATATAATAATTAGTCATTTCATAAATTAAAGCATGATGTGCATTATTCTTTAAGTGATCAGGGTCAAACTTGCCAGTGGAATACATACAATACTCTGCCCCAACTCTGTTCATGAAATAGGCAATCATTTTACCATCATTCTTATTGAATGCAGCCCAGAAATCATAGATTGGATTGTCCTTCCTTGACATCATTCTGTTGTAAAGTTCCTCCTGTCCGGCATGTTTTTGAAAGGTATCATAAGAATCAAATGCCCTTGTAAACACCTCATAACCATTTTTCGCGATGTACTCTGCATCAACCTTTTTAACAATACAACTGTTAATGCCCTTTTTTATTTCCAACCTTCTTTTTGAATCAAATTCATCAAGCGCAATGCCCTTGTCCCTGACTAAATACCACCATTCCGTTTCAAACCCGCAGTCATAATCACTAGGCCATCTTAAAAAATAAGCTTTTGATTTTTTTAATAATTTTTTTGCTTGTTCCTGAGATAATTTAATTTCAATATGCGGTGGAACCTCAGGTACCAAGGCACCATTGTACAGTGTCCATTTGATATGATTTAGCTCGATTTCCATATTACATCACCCATTAAATATTGTTTATTGAAGATGCGGCTTCACCTGATATTCTTTTAATAATAGCCACTATCGGTTTTAATGAAACCCATCCTTTTACTTAACAAACAGGCAGTTGCAATTATTAAAAAAAAGGATACTGCTCTCCATCCATCGCTAGAAAATGCCAGTATGCATGAAAGTGCTGCTAATACAGCATGGATGGCATAAATTATCAAGACTGTTTTTTTGTGTTCTATGCCTTTAAGGTCAATCATCAGATTATAAAAGTGACTTCTATCGGGCTGGAATAATGGTTTATGCTTGATAGCTCTCCTTACAAAAGTAAGCAGCGTGTCAAATATGGGAATTCCAAGCATGATTATAGAAATGATTATGGAGGCTTTACCCCTTGCCGCATTTTCACAAAGTATGCCTATAATTGCCAGAGTATAACCCAGGGGCACACTGCCGGTATCTCCCATAAATATTTGGGCTGGCCTAAAATTGTACTTAAGAAAGCCTAAACACCCTCCAATTATTATCAGTGACAATACTGTTATGGTTTTGTCGCCGTATGCAAACCCAATAAGACTAAATCCCACACAGGAAATCACAGCAACGCCCGCTGCCAAGCCATCCAATCCGTCTATCAGGTTCACAGCATTTACTATACCGATGATCCAAGCTGCAGTTAACAACAGGTCTAAAGCCTTTATATCAAATGTATGAAACCTAATACCCGAGCTTAGAGTTAATATTGTTACAATTATTTGAATATATAACTTGGCTTTTGGTCTTAATTCCAGCTTATCGTCTATAATACCAGCAAGCATTAAAGCAAAAGTAACAAACATTATTGTAAAAAGCTTAAAAACATCCAACATTACAAAAGTGTTAAAAAAGAGAAAAGTGCTCAATTCTAAAAATACTGCCGGAATAAAAATACCAATACCACCTCCCTTGGGTATTGGTTTATCATGGATCTTCCTGTAGTTTGGTTTGTCTAGTATATTCAACTTTATTGCTGCCGGTGTAATAACCAAACTTAATGCAATTGCTAAAGCAAAATTAATAATTATCATAGGTTTCATCCTTCCTTTTTATAAATAAGTCCAACGATAAAACCCAATCCTATTGAAAAATGTATTAATAGATATAAAAAAAGAGCGATCATTGGATTTAGCCTATTAGGCATGATTACTCTTATGGCAAAGTATGCAAATATAATGAGATAGGGAATAAATTCTAAGCACAAAGGAAAGGCAGAGCCACAGAAAACAAGAAACAGTATTGCAAATAAAGTATATATAACAAAAATCGAGGGAATCAATGTAACTATTGAAAACTGTGACTTCCTCCTTTTTATCAACTTCGCCTCCCAGTATCCATAACCGAATAGCTGTCTAAAAATACCCTTTAAAGAATCCCGTGAAAAGTAATAAAATCTTATCTCAGGGTCAAACAAAATTTTTCCCCCGCTTTGTAAGATCCTCTTGTTCAAATCATTATCCTGATTTCTAATTAAATCTTCATCAAAACCGCCTACTCTCTCCAATGCTTCCTTCTTATAACATCCAAAGGCTACAGTTTTAACATACTGCTTTTTGTCTGAATACCGATAAGGGGACAAACCACCGCCGAAAGCAGTGTTTCGGACGGCAGCAAATACTTCGCCAAGCTTGCTTTTGCTTTTTTCAGTTTCCCTTCCGCCGATGCAGTCTGCATGATTTTCTTCAAAACTGTCTAGGCTTTTCTTTATAAAGTCAGAAGGATATTCTGCATGGGCTCCCAGGATAAAAACATAATTGCCTCTGGAATTTTTGATGCCTATATTAAATGCAGAAGCTGCAATTTTTTTAGGATTACTTAATAAAACTATATTGCTGTAGATTTTCTGCTTTTCTGTTATGATATTTATTGTACTATCTTCAGACAAGCCATCTATAATAATGATTTCATACTTTGCTCGATTAAACTCCTGATTTTCAAGTGTCTCTAAACAGCTGCCAATAAAATCTTCTTCATTTCTAGTGGCAATAACAATAGAACAGATTATCTCAATCATAGATCCTCCAACCTTCCTAGCCTCAATACCAGGCTTTTTCAATTTCATAACCACAATTGAAAATATAGTCGATAACAGATAAACTACCTATAAAATCTCCCCAAAGCTGTTTGTATTGCTTTTCATAAAAATCGGAATACATCAATTGCAGGGAGATGTCTTCAAACATTTTTTCATCCTGATATTTCGACCCGCCGGTACCTGATAGATATTGATCTGCACCTAAAACCTTACATATGCTTATAAGCCTTTCTGTACTGGTTTCCTGAATA
>JARBUB010000100.1 GCA_029239905.1 Clostridia bacterium | reverse complement strand
TGTTATAATTGCCTAACTAATAAAGTCAAATGTTCCCTTAATATTATATACAAAAAATCTTTGGGCGGGCGCATATAAACAGAGGAAGAGGGTATTTATTGGGCACAATTATTAGATTTGTTTTGCACTCTGCGAAATGCGGTTGAAAAAATCTGTAATTGCTGGCAAGGATGCCAGCAGCGGGGCAACCTGACAGGAGGTCAGATTTGCCCCGGTAAGATTTTTCAACCGTATGAGTAGACAAGTGCAATCAAATCTAATACCTTGTGCTGGATAAATACCCTCTTCCTCTTCACTTCACCCTCGAGCGTAGCCGTAATCCCCTATCACAACAAATATATCTCCTGCTGAGGTGAGCTCAAAAACTCAGTGCCTGTTTCTGTTACATATACCATCTCTTCAATGCCTACATAGCCTCTAGAAGTAGCTATGCCAGGCTCTAGGGTAAACACCATGCCAGCTTCCATTGGCTGCTCAACCTGTCTGCTGCTGTATCGGTTCCATTTAGGTGCAAGTATCATTCCCCCATCATGGGCCATTCTGCCTACTTGATGCCCCAGTGCATAGTTCCAGCTGGGATAGCCTTGGGATATAACATAATCTCTTGCTGCTGCATCTGCTTGTTCTCCGGTTACGCCCGGTTTCATGAACTGCGCCGCTCTTCTTATTGCTTCCTTTAGTGTGTCAAAAGCTCTCTGTACTTCATCAGAAGCACGATCTTCATTGTCATCTAGAATATAGTAGGTTCTTTGCAAATCAGAGCAATATCCATCCTGCAATACCCCAAAATCAATATCCATCGAATCCCCTTTACAGGCTGTAATCTTTGTCGGAGCATTGTGACCAGGCACTGACTTTGGTCCCAGCATCACTCCCGGACATTGAGATGCCTGCCAAGAAGGCTGAACCCCATAATACTTCATTCTATCAGTAAAAAACTGATGTATTTCCTGTTCTGTTATGCCTTCTTTAATAAAGTGTCTGGCATCTTGAAATATATGTTCTGCGGTACTTATAGCTTCAATAATCAGATTCTTTTCTGCTGTCGTCTTTAAGCCTCTTAGCTTTGAAATAATAGGTGCGGCAGATACGATCTCTGGCTTTGAACTTGTGCTATTTACGATTTCCTGCAGTAAAATGAATAATCCGTGTGACAATCCGTCTGAAGCCACATCTTCAATAGAATAATTTGCAGCTAATCTTCTCACTTCATACTGATCAAGGAGCTCACTTAGTCCGTCTTTAAAATTTCCGTTATAGGTTATTACTTCGTCATAGACCTCAGTCTGACGAATTCCTTCAGCATCATTGTTTCCTGCTAGCACAATTGTTTTGCCGCTGCTCATAACCATAATTCCTGTTAAAGCAGTAAAATCCACCATTGATATAAATGGCAGTATTGGATCACTATTCATTGCAGTCTCTCGTACAAGAGTCAGCCAAACATCTATGCCCTGCTCATTAAGAATCTTCCCCGCCTGATGCAGTTTTTCTTTGTACATCATACCACTCCCTATTGAATAATATTAATCATCACAGCACCCTTGTCAGTTTGAACTCTATAACCATTTATTTCGTTGCCTTCATAGCTTACATCCCCACTGGCGCTGTATATAACACTAGGAGTACCGATAATAATCTGTTCTAAAATATTAGGATACTCCTTAATAGAATTTCCCAGTACCATATTTGTGCATTCTGCAATAACATCCTTTATGTATCTATGTACCTGCTGCTCTTGAATAACCTCAGAGACCATACAATTCAATAAAGCACGAGATATTTTGTCATCCATGGATATGGAAACCAAAGCATCAAACATTCCCCTTATATTTATAAAAGAAGTATAATGCAGCATTTGGACTTCCATAACATTAAATTGCTTTATACTTTCAATGTTCAGGTCACGTCCCAGATGCTCTTTCAAGATGTCCAAGGTTGTGCCAAGAAGTGGCTGCAAACAATCTTCAGCCTTAAGAGGTTCTATAGACTCCACTTCCATATTCGGTAATGTGAATTCCATTCTGGTTCCTTTGTTGAAATCAGTAAAAACTTCAACCGTTCCGCCAAGCTTTTCTACCTCTGATTTTACGGCGTAAAGCCCCATCCCTCGTCCAGATAGTTCAGTAATAATATCATTGGTAGAAAAATTATCCTTAAATATCAGTTCAATCAACTGTTTCTCTTCCAGCAGCTCCAAGTCTTCAATACTGCATAATTCATATGCAATAGCCTTATTTCGAATTTGATCAAAGCAGATTCCACCGCCGTCATCCTCAATGTTGATCTTTATATTGTCCTTAACTAAGCTTATATGGCATTTGATATTTCCAATCATTGGCTTACCCAGTTCCACTCTTTTCTTTGTGCTTTCTAATCCATGATCCACACTATTTCTAAACACATGCCCCAATGCCTTAATAAACCCATTGTATTTCTCATTATCAAGCAATAGGTCATCTCCCTCGATAGTAAATGTATTTATTGGCTTTTTCAGTTTTTCTGCCAATTTAAATGTGTAATCTGGATAACTGCTTAGCATTTCTTTTAAGGATTTATACCTTAATTTTCTAACAAGTGGAAGTATTGTCCTACATTCAATTGGAGAACAAATATTAATTACTTCATTTTCTATTTGGAAAAGCTTCGCTTTGTCGACATAAACCATATCCCCCAAACTCAAGAAATGGCTGCCTAGCTTTTCTTGCAATATGTCCATATCTTTATCCAAAAAATCAAGAATATCAAAGGAATATATGAATGTACATATTTCTTCGCGGGTAAATTTATCTAACTTAGTCCCAACATCGGATAAGGCAGTTTCCATATTGTGCAGTTGCTCTACCGAGCTCTGCATTCCAAATTGGCTAAAGTTGCCCTTAAAGGTGTGAATCTGCCTATATACGTTCGCATATATGGTGCTAACGCTCTGGCTTTCGATAATTTCATGCAGCTTGCTTCCATAAAAGTACTGAAACTCCTTAACACACTCCAAAAAATTGCTGAAGTTTCCTGCGATATTAGCGACCATACTCATTATTCCCGCATTTTCCTTGACCTTTTTCTCAAGCATTTTCTTTTCAGTAACTTCAGTCATGATAACCATCATTGCATTTTCTGAAGGCTTATATATATTATCAATAACCTTATATTGAAGACCAATAAACTTGCTGTTTATCTCCATTTCTTCAGGTAAAAGTGAAATAAAAACATTTGCTCTTTGATTCTCTCTGCAATTGAATATTTCCCTTAAAGTCTGTTCAACAAACAGTGCTTCTCCTTGATTATCAGAGTAAATAAGCTGTGGAAAGGCGTTATTAGCAATGCTTCCCCCCAATATCCTCTGACACTCATAGCTGTAATCCTTGTGAACAATTAGATCTTTTCCAAAAGTGAGCAGGCCCTGCCCCATATTATCAAGCAAATGTCTTATACTAATTATTGCTTTAGATAATTCCATTTCATCCGTCATTTTCATACCCGCCTTCGACAATATATGATGTAATAAGTCAAAATCCTATCCGTATTCAAATTATAACATATATAAAAAAGATGTTGCATTCTTATATATTTTCACAAAAAAAATACACTGCCTTATCAGGCTGTGTATTTCTCATTCACTGAAGGTTTTAACCTCATTTTCTTTAGAAAGGTCAAACTGCCAATAAATCGCATCAGTGCAGTTATTAAAAGTGCAATATATATGTTGCTTGACTTTAACACTGCACTTCCAATCAATGGTGCAATAAATAGAGTGATATTCGTTAAAGTTGCATGAACCGCAACGTACATAATTCTGTTCTTTTCAGGAGATACCTCAAGCAGGAAGCTTAGTAAAACTGTAGTAGTCCCCGCTGTAAAAAAACCCATTATGAGACCTGATACAGTTAGCACCCATAAATTATGGGATAGGACATAAAGCACCGGAGTAGCTGCCATGCCCATAGTCGCAAAGGCAGCAGCATAATTATTACCTTTTTTGTTTATTATCTTGCTCCAAATAGGGAAGCTAAAAAACATTACGATAGAAGATGTTACACTTAGTATTGTTAGCCAAGTTTCATCTGCTAAAAGATATTCTATTTGATATATCCCAAACAGCGGCCAACCCATCTGCCACCCAAAATGAAAGGTTAAAGAGCATGCCAAGAATCCTAAATATGCTCTGTTGCTGAATACCTCTTTGATTGATTCTTTAAAATCGATACAGGTTTGAGGTTCCTCTGTTGTTTCCTTAAGTCTTCTAAAAGTAAATATTTCGATTAACCCTACTATAAACGCCAGTACAAAAAATACTTGGTATATAACAATCGCTTTTTCATTGGTGGTGCCAAACACATTTAATATCTGAGACAGTACAATCAATGATAAAAAGTTTGCAACAGTGGTGTACCTATTTTTTGAAGTAATTGCCCATGCTCTTTCCCGTTCTCCAAATACATCTGCTGTAACACTTTGTAGTGCCGTCGAGGAAACAGACTCTGGGAAATTCATAAGCGCGGTAATGACAACAAAAGTTATCGGCCTTAAATCCGCAGGTAAAAAGGGTACCACAGCATAAAGTAATATAAAGAATCTGCTGAACAAAAATATACTTGATAGTGTTTTCTTTTTATTAACAGCCTTGCACATAAAAAGAACACCTGGAATAATGCCAAATAATGCTACAAGTCCAGGTAGTGAATTATACAAGGATACGTGAGTCTCTCCTCCCCCAAGCCTATATAAAATCTTTTGGGCAAAGGGTTTATAGAGATTAACTACCAAAGTAAACAAGATGCCGTTGGTAATGAAATAATACATATTTTGTTCATAAATATCTTTATGGCTGCTCGGAAACAACCTTTTAATTAAACTCTTCACACAGCACCCCCATGTAGGACTATAATTTTTGAACTGATCATTCAAATCATCTAACTAATATAATTCTTTCAAGAATATCATATAAGACTTTATTGGTTATAAATGCCATAGCTTGTCCAGAAACTTCTAGTATGTATTTGTTAGTAATTCGATATCAATTATATTTCATAGATATGATATCATCTCTACATATTCTAATCCTTGTACAATATTATGTCAATAATCTGCCAGGCTTATATGTAGTGAAAAATGTGCCTAATTATGTAATAATTGTTGTATGTTAATTATTTATTTATCTCAAAATATTGGAATATCTTACGATTTAATATATTATAGAATTAATATGTATTAACTTTTTCTAATCTAGCGTAAAAATATTCGGGGGATAATATGAAACTAGGTAAAACAAGCATTATAAGACATGTTATCATTGCTTTTTTATTACTTTTAATTGGCTTTATTGACTATCTAAACAAAATCCTATTTACTTCCAACTATAGTCCTTTTCTTTCCCTATTGGTAATAATGGCAGCAATAGTAGTCTTCATATACATTTCACATAGGTGGTACCAAACTCCTTATGTATCAGAATTCAGAAAGATAAATGATTACTATAAGGATATGCTGAATGAAATGGCCATTGCAAAAGACAGCTTTAACAATTTATCCGGTTCTCACAGCATAGATGACTTAGAGGATCTCCTTAAGCTTTTTAAATCTGCACAAAGAGAGCAGACTGAATTGGTGTGCCAATTAACAAATAGTAATAAAGTGTTAGACCAAAACAGTAAATTTGCCAATGCAATTGTGCAGATAACCGGTGAAATACTAAAGTCGGGCGAAATTCACAGTATACTTCAACTGATATTGAATAAAGCCATTGAAATAATACCTAATGCACAAAAGGGCAGTATCTTGCTTTGGAATAAAGACCATCTTGAATATAAGGCTATGTACGGTTATGATATTGAAGCCCTGAAAGATTTCAGTTTCAACTTCAATGAGATTTTTCAATATAATGCAAAGGATTTCTATGAACCAATCATTATCCCTAATGTAGAAGAATTCAATATGAATCTCAAACAGGAAAAATTCGATATATTAAAGGAAACGAGGAGTTTTGATTTAAATAGCTGCATAAGCTGTGCTATTTCAATCGATAATGAGTTTTATGGCACTATAAACATAGACAATGTTGAAAGCAACTACGCCTTTGTAGACGAGCATAAACCGATATTAAAATCTTTTGCTGAGCAAATAGGTGTAGCCCTTAAGAATGCTCAATTATTAGAGAAAATACTCTATATGTCCCAGTATGACAGTTTAACAAACATCTGCAACAGAGCTTATTTTGAAGAGCAACTAGGTGCCTTACATACAGATTGTACAGAGAAGCACCAAAGCTACACTCTTATCGTGCTTGATATGAATAACTTAAAGATCGCCAATGATACCTTTGGGCATGAAGTTGGAGATAGGCTTATTGTTACTCTTACAGATTATATATCAAATATGGATCCAAAAGCTGCAATCTTTGGCAGAATCGGCGGCGATGAATTCTCCATGGTATATAGAGACAAAACAAAGGTTGAAGTAAATCAAATTATGCAAAGCATAAGAGAACACTTCGATAATTTTCCATTTAAATTTAATAATCAAGAGCTTCTGAATATATCTTTTGGTTACGGAGTCTCCGTCTTCCCAGAAGAAGGCGAGGATATAACAGCATTATTTAAAAATGCAGATTATCTGATGTATATTGATAAAAGAAGCTTCAAAAATGCCAGATTATAATTAATTTTAGTTTCTAAAAGTCCAACATAGTTGGGCTTTTTTTATATGATACATTTTATGTCAATCAACTTTCATAATAATCAAATAATTTAGTAAAAGTAGTTGTAGCAACCGTTATTAATTGGTAAAATTAGATTAATATAAAACACCAAATACATCTTAGGGAGGGATTGCTTTGAAGGTTCAGTTGTCACCGTATCTATCAGAACAAAAAGGCATACTAAAGAAGCTGATAGAAATCTTATCAAAGAAATATCAGTACGTTTCAATTCTTGGCTGTGATTCCAAAGGAAAAAACTATTCTGTCACCAAAGGTACAATCAGTGTAAACGATTCTACTTGGTCAGAAAGAGGATTTGTTTTAAGAGTATATAACGGTATCGGTTATAGTGAGTTTTCTTTTAATGAACTGCCAAAAGATAACATTACTCAATTTGCGGAATATCTGTCCACTCAATTAGATAGTTATCAAATCAACCTTTCTTCATCTGAATTTAAAAAATACCCTGTAGTTCAAGAGGATATGATAAATGATAATTTTTATGGTGATGTAGAGATTCTACCTGAAAGTGTAACTTCCAAAGAAATCATTAAAAAATTGACAGATATTATGGATAGGGGCTCTAAAGTTTCTGAGTTAATAATAGACTATAGAGTCAGATTTGACATAGTACATATATCCAAGCTTTTTTTATCTAGCAAAAAGGAGCTTGAGCAGGCTTATGTTTGGAGCCAAGCCTATCTAATGCCGTTGAGTCGAAAAGACCAAAACAATAAATATTTTTACAAGGCTTTTTCCGGTCTTAAGGGTGTAGAAATTATTGATGAATTATATCCTTATATTGAGGAAATTGGATTAGAAAGCGAAAGCATGCTAAATGCGGTACCGATGACACCAGGCACCTACGACATAATATGCAGCCCTGACGTTACCGGACTCATTGCACACGAGGCCTTCGGTCATGGTGTAGAAATGGATATGTTCGTAAAAAGCCGCGCAAAGGCTGCTGAATATATTGATAAGCCTGTAGCATCAAAGCTAGTAACCATGCACGAGGGTGCAAAATCCGCCCATCATGTCTCCTCATATTTATTTGACGATGAAGGTGTATTGGGAACTGATACAATAGTCATTGACAAAGGAATTCTTAAGACAGGTATATCAGATCTTTTGTCTGCTTTACAGCTTGGCACCACGCCTACCGGCAATGGCAAGCGTCAATCCTATGAAAGAAAAGCTTACGCTCGTATGACTAATACAGTTATAGCCAGCGGTAATGATAAGCTTGAGGATATGATTGCATCTATAGAACATGGCTATATACTACTTACCTCACAGGGTGGCATGGAAGATCCTAAGAATTGGGGAATCCAGTGTATGATGCTTAAAGGTGTAGAAATAATAGATGGTAAGCTAACAGACAAAATCATATCTCCAATCATTATGACAGGCTATGTGCCAGAATTGCTCTCTAATATCAGCATGGTATCCGCAGATATGAAACTCGGAGGTTCTGGCATGTGCGGCAAAGGCTACAAGGAATTTGTGAAGAACTCAAGCGGTGGACCTTATATCAAGACAAAAGCGAGGTTAGGATAATGTTGGATAGAATAATTAATATATTAAATGCAAACAAAGACCTAAGCGACTGGAAAATTGTACAGAATCAAACTGAAGCCAATGAGCTCTTCCTAATAAAAAAGCAAATTGATATGCCAAGGTCAAAGCACATCAACAATATCACTATTACTGCTTATAAGGATTTTGAAGAGGACGGTAAGAAATTCAGAGGTTCTTCCACAGTTAATATACATCCTACTATGACTGATGAAGAAATATCAAATGCAGTTAAGGATATCGCTTTTGCTGCTTCCTTTATAAAAAACCAGTATTATACTATTCCTGAGAAGTCAGATAGCGAAATAAAGTCTCTTGCAAGTAAGTTTGATAATGCTCCCTTAGATGAGTGGATGCCCAAAATCAAAGATGCATTATACAAATATGACAATTATGACAAAGGATATATAAATTCCAGTGAGCTTTTCTTAAATAAAAATATTACCACCATATTAAACTCTAGGGGTGTTCTTTATAGCTACACAAGCTATAAAGGCCAAATCGAACTTATATCTAGCTGGAAGGATGCAGGTGAAGAAATTGAACTTTATAAAGAACTAATGTTTTCGGATTACGATCCCGAAGCCTTATCTAATGCTGCAAAAGACATGTTGGAAATGAGCATGGAAAGGGCTAAGACCCAACCTACTCCATCTTTGGAAGGTTTAACAGTAATACTCACCGGCGAGCCTGTAGCTGAAGTTTTAAAGCATTATTACACAAGATCCAGTGCACAAACAGTTTATCAGCATGTATCAACAGCAAAGCTTCTAGAAAGTATTCAAGGGGAAAATATTCAGGGTGACATGGTAAACTTGACTATTGACCCTGCGCTTAAGAATTCCATTGGTTCTGACCCAGTTGATGATGATGGAGTTATATTGACAACACATAAAATCATAGAAAATGGTATCTTACAAAAATACTGGGGATCATATCAATACTGCCAATACCTAAATGTTGAACCCACAGGCAGAATAAATAACCTTGTATTTGAGGGTGGAAGTAAGACCATTGAAGAAATGCGTTCTACTCCACATCTTGAAATAGCTGCATTCTCCGATTTTGGTATAAGTACTATGACAGGAGATTTTGCAGGAGAAATCAGACTTGGTTGGTATTATGACGGCAAAACAAGAGTTGCCGTTAGCGGTGGCTCAATATCAGGTAATCTTAATAACGTGCAGGCAAATATGTATTTATCCAAGGAGCTTCAGCAGTGTACTGCCAAAGAAGTATTCCAGCCATTAGGCTACAAAGGTCCAAAAGCCTTAATGATGCATAATATATCTATAGCAGGAAACTAGGGCATTGGGGCAGG
>JARBUB010000341.1 GCA_029239905.1 Clostridia bacterium | reverse complement strand
GAGCAGCTTCGCCCTAGCCGCGTATCTGCTGCGGATTTTGGCAAGATGGCGGTCGAACATGCCGCTGCGCAAATAGATTTCAAGAGCGGCCTGCGACAGTGTGGAGCTGTCGATGTCGTCTTGTTTCTTGTACAGCCGAAACACTTCAGCGAGTAGAATAGGGATGACAGCAATGCCGATGCGCAGGCCAGGAAAAATAATTTTGGAATAACTTTTTAAATAGATGACATGCGACGAATCGTCATGAGCAAATATCGGATCAGCCTTGCTGTCCTGCTCGAAATCGGCGAGGTAATCATCCTCAACGATGTATACATCGTATTTGGCGGCAAGCCTTGCAAGCCGCTTCTTTTCTTTGCTCGTATAGGAGCAGCCGAGTGGATTGTGGAAACGCGGCATCGTATAAAAAAACTTTATATCCTCCGTACGAAAGATTTTCTCCAGCCTGTCAAAATCAATGCCCGCAAAGCGGCGCTCGATGCCTATGACCGGCATCGAGCGCGTCTCCAAATATTCAATAAACAGATGATAGCCAGGCTGCTCGATCAACACCTTCTGCTTGCCATTTGGGAAGGGCATAGCTGCAAGCAGCGACAACGCCTGCTGAACCCCGGACACAACAAATATATTCCGCTCCTCGGTAAACACCTGATAGCCCATTAATTGCTTGCGTACGATATCGATCAGGGATGCCATTCCTTTGGCAGTGCCGTAAACAAATAAATCCTTCTGGTACATGTCGATCGCTTTATTGATGCAATGCTGAAAATCCAAATAAGGAAACACATTTGGATCAGGAGCCATAGCCGCAAAGTTCAAAATAGGTGACGCTTCGCCTTGGGCGGAATCTGTCCCTTTGACAACGTAATACTGCAGCCGTACTGCTCCGAAAGCGTGCGGATCGAAGGAAGCTTCTGTCCGTCCTTATACGGCTGCTTCAGAATCAGTTCCTCCAGCTCATTCATGAGCCTCAAATACATGTACATCGCATAAGCCTCCTTACTCACGATCTGTAACGGTACAGATGGCAGTTTTCCTTATTGTAGCATGCATGGCTGGGAGATACGATATACCTAACAAGAACAGTCACTAGGAGGAACGTCGTTATGACAGCAGCACAAATCGATTCCAAAACAAAGCGATTCGCATACTCAGCCATCATTATTTATTCCACCATTGTAGGACTCTCTTTTCTTTTCGGAAAATTAGCTTTAACGGTTGCTACGCCGATGGATAGCCTCGCTCACCGCTTTACCGTCTCCCTTATCGCTGCGACCATTCCTGTTCTATTTGGATGGATAAAGCTTCAAATTAAACCGCGGGATGTGCTGGCTATTCTTCCGCTTGCCGTCTTATATCCGTCGATGTTCTTTGCTTTTCAAGCGTTTGGCTTGCAATTCACAACCTCCGCGGAGGCAGGCATTATCCACGCGACGGTGCCGATCTTCACGATGGTTGCGGCATCTTATTTCCTGAAGGAACGTACTACGAGGCTGCAGCAGCTTTCGACGCTTCTCTCCGTAACAGGTGTCATATTCATCTTTGTCATGAAAGGTACGACGATTGATCTAACTAATATGAAAGGCACGCTGCTCATTCTCTTGTCAGCCCTTTCAATAGCCGGATATAGCGTGCTTGCAAAGAAGCTTACTTCGCGCATGAAGGTGATTGCCATGACCTATGTGATGACGGTGATTGGCTTCCTTGTCTTCAACCTGATGGCGGTAGGCCAGCACTTGGCAGAAGAAACGCTATCCCTTTATTTTGAGCCGTTTGCAAGCCCGGTGTTCCTGTTGGCGATTCTCTATTTGGGCGTACTCTCCTCGCTCATTTCCAGCTTGCTCAGCAATTATGCTCTATCGAAGTTGGAGGCTTCGAAGGTGAGCGTGTTCAATCATCTTGCTACATTGGTTTCAATTGTTGGGGGCTTCGTTTTTTTGAATGAGCAGCTTGCGTACTACCACATGATCGGCGCAGCTGTCATCATCGCAGGAGTGCTGGGCGCGAATGCGGGGATATGGGGAAGGAAGAAAGCGGCGCTTCCTCCCAAGTTATCTGATCAAAATGATAAATAAGAATGGATAGGAATCAGCTTATCTGAAACTCTGTCTAAGCCACCGCAGCATGGTTGCAACAAACAATTGCTCTAACGCCGCCCTATAGTTGAAGATTAGAGTTACAATTTATTTAAAAACATTCTTACACTGTAGAATATATCTTCTTTTTCAGTTACGACCTTAAAGCCATTTTTAACCACATTCTTCGTTCCTTCATCAAGTGGCTCTTTAACCCACTGGTCTGTTACAACCCCGTATTCTACCTCTAAACCATTACCATAGAAGATTCTTATAGAGGTCAAAATCCCCCATTCTTCAAGTGAACTACTCTCAATATTACCGAAATTAAATTCGTTTTTTATAATATCTAAAGTAAGGTCTTTATTTGTAGAAATAATAGTTAAATCCACATCTGAATTTGAATGAAAGTCACCTCTTGCAAATGAACCCACAACCGCCACACCTTTTATATGTGTTTGTTGTTCGGACCATTCATTCCTTGAATTTTTCCAGAAGTAAATCTACCTTCTTTATGTCTTCCAAAAGTTATCGCTCCTTGAAATCACTTTACAATTCTTCAACTATCCTGGCCGACCACCGTCGTGGTGTCTTATTCAACTCTCGTCTCCGTTAGCTTAATGATCTGGTCGCCGTATATAAGTCAAAAAATCCAGGTTTGGTTACATTGTTCATTTCGAAATGTCCATAGAGTAGCTCAGGGGCACGTAATGACGTTTCAAAAAAACGATCCATGGCTTGATAACCTAGGCGTTCATCTGCAACGGGTATATCAGAGACAAATCCGTATTCGCTGGCTGGAATGATTATTTTGGTAAACCATTCAGGCACCAAATCATCATTCTCAATTTCTATCGATATGATAACGGAAAATGTGCCGGGTATTTGTTTTTCGCCTGCCGGAAGCACTGCATAAATCATGTCCCTGTTAATCCAACCTGGAAAATGCTCGGCTGCGGTTAAGAGGCTATGTTTAGTCACATTAAAAAGACTAACTCCCTTATCCGCATAGGGCTTTCCGTTCTGCCTCAAATTTTCTCACATCATTCATGAGAAAAATCCCCCTTCTTACCCGTTTCTTTGGTACTTTTCTATAAAACATTCGACATTGCAGTTTCTAATCCTTCCATTTCATTCCACTATCCTGCCCATTAGCTTAGCGAACAAAAGGATAAGCTAGCTGCCCGGCAGTTAGCTTATCCTTTTTGAAGTAACGTTACCCTTTAGCTTAATTTAGTAAAGTGATTTCCCATTAATGGTTTCTATTGAAAGCCATTGAGGAATAGCTGCCAATGGATTTTTATGCCAATCACAATAGCTTTCAATTTCTTCTTTAGACAAGAGTTCTCCCTTATCGGTTGAATCGTCCACCCAGAACGAACCATCCTCTGCATACATTTCCTCTACACGTCTAATGTTAAGATTCGATGATACTATGGCGTTTATAATATCTTGGATTCGCCATTTATAAGTTGGTACTTCTCCAAAAGGACCTGTTACATCGTACGGCTTTTCCACTCTTAGATTGTTTCCCGCTTTAATACCAAAGGGACGCATAAAGGGATGTATATCAAACATAATGTATGTCCCATTTTTCTTTAAAACCCTTGCAATATTATTGTACATGGATGCTAAATCATTAATCCAAACATGAACACCATTTGAGGTGTACACAAAGTCATATTCATTACTATTTACTTTCGATAATGTCATGGTATCATCGCAAATGAATTCAATATCCCATCCATGTTTGCTTGCGATGACATAAGCGTTTTCTATTTGCTTTTCCGAAATATCACAAGACGTTACTTTTGCCCCCAGCAAATGAAAAGCAAATACCGCATGATTATCACCACTTGAAGGTACCAAGACTCTTTTACCATACAAATTTGGAACAGCCTCTTGAATCATAGAATATGTAATGAGGTGAAATGCTGACGCAGGAGAAGTTATAATTTTTGTTATAACCTCATCTGTTTGTTTCTTTTGATACCAAGTGTCAGACCACTCATTCCATTTATTCTTAATGACATTCTCGCTGTTGACCATGTAAATCCCCCCTTCAGATGTGCCAAAACTCAATTTCATTATGCAATTTCCACCAAATAAAGGGAAAGTGAAAAGATAGTTAAAGTTGAACTATCCTGCCCGTTCTTGGTCGACCTGCTTGATAAACATGGCAGGGGATATACCGTCAAGTGATGTAACGTATTGCAATTGGTTTCACTCCTCTCTTTAAGAAGCACCTAATCCTATCTTTAACTCCAAATATCAACAATTGAAATCCCATTTTCAATCCTTGTCCTGCTTTAGCAATATAATCCAAACCCCAGTTTATAAGCAACGTTACTGTAACCCCCACCCACTAGCTAGCCTTCGACGAAATAAAGGCAAATCATAGTTTACGACTGTATGATGCGCCAAAAAGTTTTTCAAATACTGTTTTTTGTTGTAAAAATTCGCCGAGTATGGGTTCAAGACACCAAGAAAGATTGAATGAAATCATACTTTACACAAAACAATCCGAGCTTTATGTTAAGATTTACTAAGGAATAGAGGGGGAATTATATGAAACGAACGGAAGTTTCCTTTGATATTGAGACCATACCGCTAACCATTAGGCAGTATATAAATGGGGCAAAAATTTATGATAGTAGTTGTTCCGAAAATGCAAAGACACTTTTTGTTTCGGGTACAGAACGTGCTTTTCTAAAGATAAGCAAAAGAGGTTCGCTTGAACGTGAATACAAAATGACAAAATTTTTACATAAACATAACGTCGCACCGAATGCCATAGCCTATGAATCAGAATTAGATTATGATTATTTATTTACAGAAGCGGTAAGTGGTGAAGACGGAACGGCAGTGCAACACATTGAGAGTCCTAGTAAATTGGCATGTGTGTTTGGCGAATATCTAAAAATGTTGCACTCACTACCTACCGAGGGCTGTCCTTATGGCAATAGAACTAATGAATTGTTAAATGAAGCACATAATAAGGGGATAGACCTTAGTATTATGAATGAGTACAACTATTCAGCTATCGACAATGTGGTAATACATGGTGATTACTGCTTACCTAATATCATAATGGATAACTTTTCATTCAAAGGTTTTATTGATTTAGGATATGGTGGGG
>JARBUB010000099.1 GCA_029239905.1 Clostridia bacterium | reverse complement strand
GTTCAAGAAGTGTCTATCGTGGGATACAACAATAACGATACCCTCGAATTCTATCAAGAACTCTTCCAGCCATGCAATTGATTTGATATCTAAATGGTTTGTCGGCTCATCCAGTATTAATACGCCTGGTTTGCCAAACAATGCCTGCGCAAGCAGTACCTTTACCTTTTCTGAACCGCTTAGATCTGCCATCAAGCTTTCATGAAGCTCGGTACCGATACCAAGACCTTGCAGCAGCATGGATGCTTCTGACTCAGCTTCCCAACCGTTAAGCTCAGCAAATTCACCTTCTAATTCTGAAGCTTTAATGCCATCTTCATCTGTGAAATCAACCTTTGCATACAGCTCATCTTTTTCCTTCATTATTTCAAAAAGTCTGGGATTGCCCATTATAACTGTTTGTATTACTTGATTTGCATCATATTCATAATGATCCTGCTTCAGCACTGAAACTCTAATTCCTGGAAGTACGCTTACTTCTCCTGTATTTGGCTCAAGTTCACCTGAAAGTATATTCAAGAATGTACTCTTGCCTGCCCCATTTGCACCTATTACACCATAGCAGTTGCCTGGTGTAAATTTTAAATTTACATCATCAAAAAGTTTTCTTTCACCATATCTTAAGCTTACTTTAGTAACTGTTATCACTTTATTACCTTCCTCTATCTAAAATTACACAATCTTTTTCATTATAACATATACATTCATTCTTTTCATCAAAAAAAAGTATAATTCAATATATTAACAATTAACTATCTTGCTAAAAAGAAGTGTTTAGGGCAGTAATTGTCAAAATTTTTAATTTTATTTGAATATAAACACTTATTATTTTTACATTGACAAAAAAATGTTGAAGTATTACCATATAATTGTATGAAACAAATTAATTACATATTTTTGAGGAGGGTTACAATGAAAAAGTTTAAAGTATTAGCACTAGTTATGGTTTTAGTTTTGACAGTAGGCATGTTAGCTGCTTGTGGTACAAAAACAGAGCCTGTAACAACACCAGAACCAACACCAGCACCAGCACCAGTAGTAGAGCCAACACCTGCACCAGCTGAACCAGCTGGAATGAAGGATGGTATCTACAAAGCTACACAAGACAAAGCTGACCAATATGGTTGGAAGGGTTTTGTAGAAGTAGAAGTTAAAGATGGCAAAATTGCAGCTGTAAAGTTTGATTATGATAACAATGGCGCTTTAAAGTCACAAGATGCAGCTTATAAGGCTCAAATGGAACCAGTATCAAAGACATACCCAGAAAAAGCTTTCGCTGAACTTCAAACTGCTTTAGTTGAAAAGCAAGATATAACTGCAGTTACAGCAGTAGCTGGAGCAACAATGTCAAGTAATGATTTTATAGCTCTTGTAAAACTTGCTTTAGAGCAAGCTAAGTAAGCTATTAATCAAACAAATAGAAACAAGTTTTGAATTTATAAAAATGCAAACTATATGGTTTGCATTTTTTTTATGCAGAAATATAGACTGTTTATTAAAAAAATTATCGACGTATTAAAATTGTTTAGCACGTAATTTGCATATTGACAAATGTGAAAAAAAGTTCTAATATTGAGAATATTAATTAGATTAAATATTTGAAATAATTGTACAAGCTTTTCTGATTGTCATCTCTATTATAACGAATGATCTTCGGAAAGACTCTTCGAAATATTGGAATGGCAATGTAACACACCGGTAAAGCTATTCTATTTTTATCTTTTTTTATATTCGTGTTTGTTTGGCATGTGGACAACCCTTTCGAAGGTTTGTTCAAAAACAATACGAATATTAGTTCACAAGTAGTTATATTAATGAGTATGTAGGGATTAATTATCCTGACATAAGAAGGTAAATGAAAAAGGGGGAATTGATGTGAAAAGGAAACTATCTCTATTATTAGCTCTAGTTATGGTATTTTCAATCGTTGCAATAGGTTGCAGCGGCGGACAGGCTACAACTAGTGGAGAGCCAAAGGAAGAAGTTATTAAGATAGGGGTATTTGAGCCTCTAACAGGTGCAAATGCTGCTGGTGGAGCTTTGGAGATCGAAGGCATAAAGCTTGCTAACGAAATGTATCCAACAGTTCTAGGCAAAAAGGTTGAATTGGTTATTCTAGACAACAAGTCAGACAAGGTTGAAGCAGCAAATGCAGCAACAAGACTTGTAGATCAGGATAAGGTACCAGTGGTACTAGGAAGCTGGGGCAGCGGTCTTTCAATAGCAGCTGGTGCAGTTTACAAAGAAGCTGGAGTACCAGCAATAGGAACTTCCTGCACAAATCCACTTGTAACTTTAAACAATGATTATTATTTCAGAGTATGCTTTATAGATCCTTTCCAAGGTAATGTAATGGCAAACTATGCATTTAATCAAGTAAAGGTTAAAAAGGTAGCATTTATAATTGAAAAGTCAAATGACTATTCAGTTGGTTTGGCTAAGTTCTTCCAAGATACATTTAAAGAACTTACAGGAGATCAAAATTCAGTAGTATATACTGGCTACTACAATACAGGAGACCAAGACTTCACAGCTCAATTAACTGGCATAAAGGAATCTGGAGCAGAAGCAATATTTGCACCTGGTAACTTTACAGAATCTGCTCTTATCATGAAGCAAGCAAAAGAATTGGGAATTACTCTACCAATACTTGGTGGGGATACTTGGGAAACACCAGAAGTTATTGATATAGCTGGTGGAGCAGCAGAAGGTGTTGTATTCTCAACTTTCTTTGATCCAAATGCTAAGCTTACAGGTGAAACAAGCAAATTCTTAGAAGCTTATAGCAAGAAATATGGAAAAGAGCCAGCAGCAGTTACAGCTCTTGGATATGATGCTTATATATTAGCTTTAAACGCTATAGAAAGAGCAGGCAAAGCAGAACCACAAGCAATCAGAGATGCGCTTGCAGCAACAAAGGACTTCCCAGGAGCAGCTGGTACAGTAACACTTGATGTTAACGGCGATGCTGTAAAATCAGCAGTTATAAAGACTGTTAAAGGTGGTAAATTCACATATTTAACAACTGTTGAACCAATAAAGAAATAATAAGCTTGTACTGACATCAAATGGAGAGTAGGCTTTCATATGAAAGTCTACTCTCATTTATACAATATTTTTATTCGCTTGAACAAACAAGATTTGGAGGAAAGTTTATGAGTTTTCAAATATTCTTGCAACATTTAGTTAACGGAATTTCACTTGGCAGCTTATATGCACTATTAGCTATAGGCTATACTATGGTTTACGGGATTTTAAGGCTTATTAATTTTGCTCATGGTGATATATTCATGTTGGCAACGTATATTGCTTTTTACAGCATAACAAGCTTTTTACTACCTTGGTGGGCAGCTTTTTTAATCGCAATTATATTAACTAGTGCATTTGGAATTATTCTAGAAAGAGCCGCATATAGACCGCTTAGAAGTTCACCTAGAATTTCTATAATGATATCTGCAATTGGTGCTTCTTTCTTGATAGAGAATTTAGGCATTTTGATTTTTGGCGGAAGACCAAAGGCATTTCCTATCGCACCAATATTTTCTCACGTAGTCGTAATTGGAAATGTTTCAATTTCTGTAGTTACAATGATAATACCAATAGTGGCAGCTATTGCTCTGATAATATTGAATTATATTATTAATAAGACAAAAACAGGAATGGCAATGAGGGCAGTATCTAAAGATTATGATGCTGCGAAGTTAATGGGAATAAACATCAATTACATCATATCCTTTACCTTTGCTGCAGGCTCGGCTATGGCTGCAATTGGAGGTATACTATGGGGGCTTAGGTATCCGCAGCTTATTCCTTTAATGGGGATCATGCCGGGTCTTAAGTGCTTTATTGCAGCGGTTATAGGGGGTATAGGAAATATCAAAGGTGCAGTTTTAGGAGGCTTTATATTAGGAATAGGTGAAATTGCAATTGTTGCATCCTCACCAGCTTTATCCGGATATAGAGATGCCTTTGCCTTTGTATTGTTAATTGTAATCCTTTTAGTTAAACCAACTGGCCTATTAGGTCAAAATTCAGCAGAGAAGGTGTAGAGTATGATGAGAAAGAAAGTTATTCAATCCTTACTATCCATAGCAGCTGTAATTGTTCTGCTGATTGTTCTTAATAGCTTCTTGAGTTCATTTCAGACAAGAATATTCAATCTTTGCGGTATTTATGTAATATTGGCCATAAGCATGAACTTGATTAATGGATTTGTAGGACTATTCTCTTTGGGACACGCAGGGTTCATGGCAGTCGGGGCTTATACAAGTGCTTTGCTGACGATGTCTGTACAGACAAAGGAGATGAACTTTTTCCTTGAACCAATAGCACCGTGGCTATTAAATGTACATCTTCCATTCCCTATTGCTATTATCATAGGAGGACTGATGGCGGCGTTAGCTGGGGCATTAATTGGAGCGCCGGTATTAAGACTAAATGATGACTATCTGGCTATTGCGACCCTAGGCTTTAGTGAAATCATTAGAGTTATTTTCACAAATACTCAAAGCTTGACCAATGGAGCGTTAGGCTTAAATGCTCTTCCTAACATTGGTATAACGGGTAGTCCAAAAGAAGCAATCTGGTGGATTTGGGGCATCGTTATATTTACAGTAGTATTTATGGTACTTCTAATAAACAGTACCTATGGTAGAGCTTTTAAAGCTATAAGAGAGGACGAAATAGCTGCTGAGGCTATGGGCATAAATCTTTTCAAACATAAAATGATGGCTTTTGTTATAGGTTCATTCTTTGCAGGTGTAGGTGGTGCGCTGCTTGGACACCTTATGGGAACCATAGATCCACTACTATTTAGATATCTGCTAACCTTCAATATCGTATTAATCGTAGTTCTTGGTGGTATAGGAAGCATAACAGGCAGTGTTATATCAGCAATAGTAGTTACAATCGCTATGGAAGTACTAAGAGTACTTGATGGTGTTATGCATATAGGACCTTTGGTAATCACAGGAATACCAGGAACTCGTATGGTTGTATTCTCTCTGTTGTTGATGGTGGTAATACTTTTCTACCAAAGAGGGCTTATGGGCAACAAGGAGTTCTCCTTTGATTGGTTCAAGAAAATGAAGTCACCATTTAAAACAAAAAAAGCATAGATTAGCTGAAGGATGTGAGAAAGTGGCTCTTTTAAAAACTGATAAATTGACAATAAAGTTCGGAGGTCTTACAGCTGTGTCTGGCCTTGATTTACAAATAAATGAAAATGAGATAATTGGGCTTATTGGTCCTAATGGTGCGGGAAAAACAACCAGTTTCAATATGATAACAGGTGTTTATATTCCAACATCAGGAAGTGTAGTATTTGAAGGCAAGAATATTACAGGCATGAAAACTCATGAAATCACAAAGCTGGGGATAGCACGTACTTTTCAAAACATAAGACTTTTCGGGGAATTGACTGTTTTAGAAAATGTGCTTATAGCGAATCACATGCGTTTTGGCACCAATTTATTCTCAGCCATTGCTAAAACTCCTAACTATCGAAAGAAGGAAAAGCAAATATACGAAAAGTCAATTGGGCTATTAAAGGCTTTGGGCTTAGAAGACTTAAAGGATGAAGTATCTTCCAGCCTGCCTTATGGAAAGCAAAGAAGACTAGAAATTGCCAGAGCCTTAGCGACAGATCCTAAGCTCTTAATACTTGATGAACCAGCAGCAGGTATGAACCCTCAGGAATCCCTAGAGCTTATGGAATTTGTTAGAGAAATAAGAGATAATTATAAATTGTCTATATTAATGATTGAACACCATATGCAAGTAGTTATGGGCATATGCGATAGAATATATGTTTTGGATTACGGAGTTAAAATTGCAGACGGCTTGCCAAAGGAAATTCAAAACAACCAGAAGGTTATAGAAGCTTATTTGGGGGTGGATTAATGTTAAATATTAAGGATTTGCATGTGCACTATGGAGGAATCCACGCACTTACTGGTGTAAGCATAGATATACCCCAAAATAAGATCGTGACTCTCATAGGTGCAAATGGTGCGGGTAAAAGCTCCACGTTGAAAAGTATAATGGGCTTGGCAAAGGCATCTAATGGCAGTATCAAGTTTAATGGAGAAGAACTAGTAGGCAAGCCAACAACTCAGATCGTAACAAAGGGAATTGTACTGGTACCGGAAGGAAGAAGAATTTTCCCTAACATGACAGTAGAAGAGAATCTTTTTTTAGGGGCTTATACCAGAAGAGATAAAGATGGGATCAATAAAGATTTAAAATGGGTCTACGAGCTTTTCCCTAGGCTGAAGGAAAGAATTTGGCAAAAGGGCGGAACGCTTTCTGGTGGAGAGCAACAGATGCTTGCAGTAGCTAGAGGTTTAATGACAAAGCCTAAACTGATGATGATGGATGAGCCATCTCTAGGTTTAGCTCCGCTAATTGTTAAGGATATATTTAGTATCATCAAAGAAATTCACAAAAATGGTGTAACAATATTACTGATTGAGCAAAACGCAAAAGCAGCACTTGAAGTAGCAGACTACGGCTATGTTCTAGAAACAGGGGCAATAGTTCTTGAGGGACCGGGCAAAGACCTGCTCAGCAACGATGATGTTAAAAAAGCTTATTTAGGTGAGCATAAATAAAATTATAAAATAGAAAGCATCTTTCTTTTGAAAGATGCTTTCTATTTTATATAGAGGAGATATATCATCCTCATATGGAGAACTGGGCGGTGGCTAATAAAAGGCTTGATTTTTAGTATACAGAAATATTCCTATATGATAGTCCGAGGATTCGTACTGCATTATTTCTTAAGGATTTTCCTCTAAGCTGCAGCTGGGTCATAATCTGGCGAGCCAATGCTCCTAGCAATTTTTGGGAAGCACTTCAAACTGCTGGTTTATGCATCTTGGGGGCAATATTTTAGATATTAGGATTTATTATAAAATTTGACAATTAATCTATAATTTGGATTGACATGTTATTAATTTAACATTAAAATTAGATATAGAAGTAACGTAATAAACTTACTAAATTTTTGTTTAGGAGGAATTTTTATGAAAAAACTAATCGCAACACTTGTGGTTACAACCATGGTTTTGTCTACATTAGGTGTAACTGCATTTGCTGAAGACACAACAACAACAAAAGCTCCTGGTATTTATCCTAATGTTATAGCTAGTGCTTCTTTAAATCTTACAACTGAAAAAGAATTACAGAACTCCTTAGGAGCAAACGGAACTTGGATTACAACACTTGGTAGCGATGTGGCTGTTTCAAATGATCTTGTATGGACAGGTGACATTAGAAAAGAGGGTGCTACTGCACCAGGCAAAAAACTTGGTTTATACTATCACTCAGCACCTAATATTGGTGGCGAACAGCAGTTTACATTAAAAGTTCCTGTTTTGGTTGTTGACGCTGAAAATGCAAATCTTGCTTATGGAACACTTGATGGTAATGTAAGGGTGCAAGCGAATGGCTTTAATCTTACATACTGTACTATCACAGGTCACTTGGGCTTTGCTACTCAAGAACAATATGATTCTGCAAAGTTCAATGACGTTACAATCAAAGGTGATGTTTGGGTAGCTGGAAAGAAACTTTCAAGTAAGCTAAAACCTCAAACTATTATAAACTACGCTAAGTACGATGAAGCTGCTTCAAAGGGTGACATGATGAAAGCTGCTGTTACTTTCAAAGATGGTAAAGCTCATGATGTTTTGATAGATGTTATGGGTCCAGCTTATTTCATGAAACCTGGTATTTTATCTTCAGGAGGACAAGGAAACTGGGGTAAAATTTCTTATTCAAAAGCAGGCCAGTATGTTATGGTAAAACCTTCTGCTGACAGACCAAAAGACACAATTTTAGCTTGGGATAAGCAGATGTCAACTTTGATTGCTGAATACAAAAAATCTGGTTTTGATATAAGCAAATTCCCAACTTGCCAAAGAGATGAAAAACATCCATCTGTTCTTGACTTCAATAAGATGCTTGGTGGTAAGTATAAGGCTTATACAGTAAGTGCAACAAATGGAGCAATTGATGAAACAAAACTTAAGGGTGCAGAAAGATCAGAAGTTGCAAAAGTTGATGCAATTGCAAGTGTTTCCGTTGATGTAGGCAAATATATGAAATTAGCGGATAGCATTATAAAAGCTGGAACTAAATAATTTAGTTTAGTAATCAATAGTCTTGACACTCACAAGCTGAGCGTCAAGACTATTTTTATATAGATTTGAAGTGATATGACTATCTCATCTAGCCTTAGCAGCTACTGTGTACAAGTCATTTTTTGAATCATAGGTTAACGATACCGTTACATAGGAATCCTTCATATAGGTAATGATAGGCTTGATGTTTTTATCAGCCATTCTGAAGGTCAGTTTGTAACCATTCACCCAATAAAATTCCTCCAGTAAATAAGCCCTTAGCTCATCCTGGGTTTTGATATTCATAGGATCAATGTCGGTATAATAATCGGGGTCGGGAACGCCCATATATGGGGTATGACTGCTCATAAAGGTAAATCTGTCTTTCAGGTAGTGGGTATAAAGAATCTTTCCACTATCGTTATCATCCCAGGTGGTATCAACGAACAGCCATCGACCATTTAAATATACAGCATTCCATGCATGATCAAGGGTGTCGGGGTCACCGACTTCATAAGTGCTTGGAATGGAGGCCCTTCTGCATAAATGCATAAACAATAGAGAATAGTCTCCGCATACGCCTCTTCCCTTATCGATGCATATCATGAGGTTTTCAAGATTGTCTACGTTTCGATATCTAGTGTCATAGGTAATATGTTTTACGACAAAATCATGGATAGCTTTTACTTTTTGTTCCTGTGTCATTCCAGGCTTAATGATCTTTACAAGGATAGGATCAAGCTTTGCATATAGCTTTTTATGGATGCTATCTATCTGCGTATTCATGTTTACTTTTTCATTGCCTTTTAATACAACAGGTTCAAGGTCATAGCTCAATCCGGGTCCGCAAACGCCCTCTTCCAAATCAAAATAGGTAACACCATTTTTCATTGTAAATTTAATCCCGTTTTCAGGGGTGAAGAGTTCAATCAATGCACCGTTGGTATCGATTTTGGTATAACTTTTGTTGGTTTTAATCTTGCCTAATACGGTATCATCAAAGCGGTCATCGATGTATGCTTGAACCGCATCCTTATTCTCAAAAAGTATGTTAATTTTGTTTTTGCCAAGGACGACTTTGGAAATCTCTCCAAGCTTAGCGGGTATATTATAGCCTCTTATATTCTTGAAGTAGAACAAATGCTTATCAAGAATAGCCTGTTCTTTTGTATAACTGCTCTGTGGTTCAAACTTATCTCCTATGGGTTTCATATAAGCATGAAGACAAGTGGCCACGGTAATTTGATCCGCCAGTGGGATGGACGCAGCATCTGTAACACTTAAGGCGTTCCAGAAACCGTTGTGATACATTGCGCCATTGACCAAGCTTCTTGCAGCTTCCAGCCTTGTCAGAGGCTTGTTCAGGTCCTTCAGATCATGAATCAGTCCGTAAGCAAAAGCTTGCTTGATATAATCAGGCGTATTGGCATCAAAGCTGGGGTCTTCAATGACGATTTTATCAGATAATTCTTTTGATCCAAAATACAGCTGTGCCAGTTCATCCAGGGTGACGGCTTTGTTAAAG
>JARBUB010000098.1 GCA_029239905.1 Clostridia bacterium | reverse complement strand
CTGATACCCTATGAGGGGAATCAATATTATCTTTCAAGGTGGATGGACGGTAGAGAAAGCGACTATCTTAATTTGTTGGATATAAAAAATTCAATAGAGGCTTTGGCTAAATTTCATATTGGAGCAGAAGGCTTCCAGATAAGACAAAGGGAGCATCAGCGCAGACTGTATGGGAAGTGGAAGCAGGGATTTCAGGAAAAATTAAGTGAAATTGAAGAAGCCAAGAGAACTATAATCGCAGAAGGTAAAAACAGCTATAGCCAAATGATAATTGAGTATTTAACCAATAGTATAAAAGATTCCAAACATGCCTTAGCCCTCATTGAAAGACCTTTCTATGAGAAAATCAATGCAAGAGATGAAGACAAAGAAGGCTTTATACACCATGACTATAGTTTTCACAATATACTTCATACCTTTGACGGCCAAACCTATATAGGTGGGTTGGAAAAGTGTGCGTTTGATGTAAGAATGCATGATTTGGGGCACTTCATATTTAGACTTATGAGAAGAAAAGGCTGGGACATGGAAGCGGTTATTAATATGATAGATTATTACAGTGAAATATACAAATTAGAGAAGTTAGACTATGAAATTTTGGCTGTATATTTTGCATTTCCTCATGATTATAAACAGTTTTATAGACAATATTATGCGGTCGATAGAGAAGCGGCTGACTCTGAGGAACTAGAGCGAATAAATATTGAATCGGACTATAACCAAGCAAAGAGAAGCTTTATAAAGGAATTTATGAAGTATTCTGAGCTTTTATGAACTTAAAATATTCTGAAAGTTAAGATATATACACAGCTTGTGCACAACTTGTGTATAAGCTGCATATACGTGTGGACAAAAGATAGGACTTATTTACCATTGACCCCTGAATATGTGCCTTACACTCTTCATATATTTATAGTAGTTTACTTAAATATTTGTGCATAATTTGTCAAAATTAGGGCGATTTTGAGAATTATCTTATAGTCGTAAGATAGTTCTCATGTGCCCAGCAGCATGAAAAATTCAAGTGAGGTGTAGGCGATGCAATTAGAAGCTATTGCTAAGGAGTATGACTTTAAGATAATGAACTACAAGCCCCTTAGAGCTGTATATATAGCAGAAACAGATAAAGGGCCAATGGTTATAAAAGAAACGGATAGAGACCCTAACAAACTGCTGTATATACATGGAATGAAAGAGTATTTATATGAAAAGGGCTTTGAAAACTTAGACAGGTACATAATAGGTGAAAATGGGCTGCCCTTTACTGTACAGGAGAATAGGATTTTTGTAGTGGAAAAAGTTATAGAAGGTCGGGAATGCAGCTTTACTAATCTGTTTGATCGTGAAGGCGCAGTGATGGCCTTGGCAGACCTGCATAATAAGGGAAAAGGATATGCAGCACCAACGGGAGCTTTTCATAGAGATAACTATGGCAGATGGGATAGTACATATCTAAAAAAAATTGATTATATGTTAGAGTTAAAAGATACCATTAAAAATAAGAAAAAAAAGGACTTTTTCGACAAAAAATTCTTAGAGGATGTAGACTTTATGATATATATGGCTTGGCAGGCTTACGAAACGCTTAAAAGCTCTAATTATCAAAACATATGCAAAGTTGCACGAAAAGAAAAATGGATATGCCATCATGACTACACTTATCACAATATTATAATCGGAAGGCACAATGAAGTCAGCATTATAGATTTTGATTATAGCTGTCATGAACTGCCTATTTATGACCTGGCAAGTTATATACTTAAGGCGTTGAAGCGCTTTAGCTTTGATATTGATATGGCTGTAAGAATACTTAATATATATGACAGTGTAAAGGTCATAAATAAAGAGGATCTTCTGCTGATGCAGGCTATATTTGAATTTCCACAGCGGTTTTGGAGAATATCGGAGAGGTATTATGAGAAAAAAACTGACTGGAGTGACGATGACTTCATCGATAAATATGAGGATGCATACATATTCAGAGAATACATTACTGACTTTACAAGAGACTTTAGGAAGTTAATTTAGAAAATCTAATATTATATGCAGTATTATCTGTAATTATGACAAAAAACGGCTTAGGCCGTTTTTTTCATTCACCACAGTTTGTACCTCTACATACTATATATTATAACTGCAAGGGCAGATTGGGGGTAAGACAATGGACATAAAAATTGGTGATATAGTAGGCAGAAGATCCTATAACTTTGACGTTGCATTCAGAGTTCACGATATAGTCAAGCAAAATGACAAGATAATTATAATACTAACAGGTCTGAATCTAAGGCTTATAGCCGATGCTCCTGAAACAGATGTAATTAAACTTCCGGCTTCAAAGATAAATGAGAGCATAAAGAATTTTGACGGTAGAGTAGAAAAGTTAATGAGAAAGCTGGCGAAAAGGGCTACCAAGATGGTAAGCCCAAGATTATACCGGATTGAAGGCCAAATTTATAAAAGACCGGGAAAGGTATTGCATATTGATGGAGATAAGAATTATCTGGATATGTGTATGAAATCCTATAAGGAGCTTAATATAGATGCAATAGGAAGGGTAGTGGGGGAGAGCGAACAACCAAAGGTAGTGGAAGCGCTCCTGCTTCAGTTTAATCCTGATATTTTAGTTCTGACAGGTCACGACGCCTATGTAAGCCCGAAGCAAGCTTCGAGTCCTGAGCAGAGAGCGAAGGATTTAAATACAATAAGCAATTATGTAAATTCAAAGTACTATATTGAGTCTGTCAAACTTGCAAGGAAATATGAACCGTCCCTTGACGATCTAGTTATTTTTGCCGGAGCGTGTCAATCCTATTTTGAAGGAATTATGGAGGCTGGAGCTAATTTTGCAAGCTCACCGGAAAGGGTATTAATCCATGCCTTGGACCCTGTTATGGTATGCGAGAAGGTTGCACTTACGCCTATTAATCAAATAGTTCCCTTAAAAGAAGTGCTTACAGGAACAATAACAGGACTTAACGGAGTCGGAGGTTTGCAAACTAGAGGGAAGTACAGGGATGGAATGCCAAAATCCCTTTATAGTACTACCATATAGGGGGTGATAGCATGTATCTTAAGCTCTACAATAGTAAAGCGAAATGCATTCAGGAGAAGGATTTTGAAGAGCTGGTAGCGAGTATCACCTCCGCTAACTTGGATGAAAGCTGCAACATTGAAACAATAAAGGCTTTCACCATAATAACCAGAACTGAACTAGCAAGAAAGTTGAACATATATGGAGGCACAGGCTGCCCAAAGCATAAGGGAAGCGACTTGTGCGACGAACCTGGCCACTGCGTCATGTTTAGCCTTGAAGAAGGCAGTGTGGAGGACATTTATAGACGAGCAGCTTGCAGTACAAATGGTACTATTATAACTTTTGACGGGAAACCTATAAAGCCCTATTTTCACTATCGCTGTGGGGGAGGAACAGAAAACTCTGAGAATGTGCTAGGAAGCAAAATAACTTATTTAAGAAGAGTGCTATGCTCCTATTGCAGAGGAATCCCGGATGAAAATACAGAGAAGCAGTATAGCGTGGAAGAGCTGGAACAAGTATTAAATACAAGAATTATGAAGCCTGATAACGTTTACAACAGCATCATTGGAATGTTTGAAGACTTTGATGTTGATGATGAAGGACGGGTCAAGAGTCTAAAAATAGGACACAAACTATTTAAAGGAAACGAATTGATGGAGCTTCTTCAATTGAATTCCACCAGATTTAATTATACCCCTGTAAAGTTCTTGTTCAAAAGTGTAGGTATGGGTCATGGTTTAGGCCTCTGCTTGTGTGGTGCCAATGAAATGGCACGAATAGGCAGAAGTGCCGAGGAAATCTTGAATTATTACTATACGGGCATTAAGCTTGAGGCTATGGAGGTATTGGAGGAGGGTAAGCCGCTGAAGGGACATAAGTTTGTACTTGATGCAGGCTGCGGAGATGAGGATGGTAAAGCTCATCAGATCAATGGATTAAATGAAAAAGATGTTAATTTTGATATCGTAGTAAGTCTGTCAAGATTGTTGAGAAATGATGGAGCAACAGTAAGACTAACGAGAGAAGGAAATGAAAATGTTGCTTTATCTGATAGAGCAGCTATATCGAACGCTGAAAAGCCGGAGATATTTATATCCATATTACAAAACTGCTTTGCCAGTGCAGGCGTATCAGGAACTGAGATATACCACTTCCGTGGGGATAAAGAAAGTGAAAAACTCTCTAAACTGATTATTGATGAAGTATGTGCTGCCATTGGCAGTAAAAACAGAGGAGTAAGAACAGCAGAGTTTTATCTATTGCGCCAGGTTAAGGCCTCCGCTATCATTCTCCACCTCCTGTATATCACAAACCCGAGTGATGCAGAAAAATTAGCGGATTCATTAATGAGGCTAAAAGTTGCAGAAGCCATACATCAGGCAATATTAAAGTATTTTTGCCCTATGGGGCTACTATAACGACAAATATAAATGCCAACCTAATGCTTTAGGCTGGCATTTATATTTATATATTAATTTTTAGAACAATCCAGAGATTACCCCATTCTCGTCTATATCGATCTTTTCTGCTGAAGGAATCTTTGGAAGTCCTGGCATTATCATAACATCGCCTGTTAGGGCTACTATGAAGCCTGCTCCAGCAGATACTCTTACTTCTTTTACTGTTATTTTAAAGCCAGTGGGTCTGCCCAGTAGCGTAGGATCATCGGATAGTGAGTATTGAGTCTTCGCCATGCAGATAGGATATTTATCAAGACCTAACTCTTCAAGCTTCTTGATTTCCTTCGAAGCCTTTGATGCAAATACAACATCATCTGCACCATAAATTTCTCTTGCAATAGTACCTATCTTGTTCTTTATGCTGTCCTGATCATCATATAAGTGATGGAAATCATTAGACTTCGCCGCAGCTGCAACAACCTTTCTTGCAAGGTCTTCGCCACCTAGGCCGCCTTTTTCCCATACTTCACATACTGAGGATTCAACGCCAAGCTTTTTGCAGTGTTCTTGCACCAAGGCAATTTCTGCTGCTGTATCAGTTACGAACTTGTTGATTGCAACTACAGCAGTTACACCGAACTTCTTGATATTTTCTATTTGTTTTTCCATATTTGCAAAGCCTCTATTAAGAGCTTCCAGATTTTCTGCTGTAAGCTCTGTCTTTGCCACACCGCCATGCATCTTCAATGCCCTGATTGTAGCAACGATTACAACAGCATCCGGCGCCAAACCACCAAGTCTGCATTTTATGTCCATGAACTTCTCTGCACCTAGGTCAGCACCAAAGCCTGCTTCGGTTACTACATAATCAGCCAGCTTTAAGCCAAGCTTTGTAGCCATTATGCTGTTGCAGCCGTGAGCGATATTAGCAAAAGGTCCGCCGTGAATAAATGCTGGAGTATTTTCTAGAGTTTGCACTAGATTTGGTTTTATGGCATCCTTCAAAAGAAGAGTCATAGCCCCTTGTACCTTTAGCTGGGAAACTGTAAGAGGACTGTTATTTATATCATAAGCAAATACAATCCTGCTTAATCTTTCCTTTAAGTCCATCAAACCGTTAGAAAGGCATAGTATAGCCATTACTTCAGAAGCAACAGTTATCATGAAGCCGTCTTCTCTAACAAAGCCGTTGGCTTTGCCGCCGAGACCCACTACAACTTCTCTTAAGGCTCTATCGTTCATATCGAGAACGCGCTTCCAAACGATTTGTCTAGGATCTATCTGCAGAAGATTTCCATGATTTATATGATTATCTATAGCAGCTGACAATAAATTGTTTGCTGCTGTAATTGCGTGCATATCGCCTGTGAAGTGAAGGTTAATATCTTCCATAGGAACAACTTGAGCAAATCCGCCGCCTGCAGCACCACCCTTTACGCCAAATACAGGTCCTAAGGATGGTTCTCTTAGGGCAATGCAGGCATTCTCGCCAATCTTATTCAGCGCATCACCTAAGCCTACTGTAGTAGTTGATTTTCCTTCTCCAGCAGGAGTGGGGTTGATAGCTGTTACAAGTATCAGCTTACCGTCTTTTTTGCCTTCAAGTCTCTTCCATATGTCATAGCTTATTTTAGCTTTGTACTTACCATAATTTTCAACTTCGTCCTCTAGTATGCCCAATTTAGTTGCAACTTCGCTTACTGGCAGCATCTTGGCACCTTGAGCTATTTCTATATCAGATTTCATATTCACATATCTCCCTTACAGGTTAATTTTGAGGGATGACACTAGTTTCGTTCCCTGGGGGAGCCGAAACTTTGGTCTGTCCGTGGATTTATTCTAAAATTCTATTTTCTAGTACTTGATTCATGCTGAAATTTTCTAGTCTTAAATAGTATGCAGCAGTATCAACAAGGGCTTCTGTAGGTGTGAGACCTATGATTTCGCTGCCAACAATGTTAACTCCATAGCGGGCTGCCTCAAACTTAACCGTCTCAAAAACTCTATACAATGCAGTTTTTGTATAATCAGTCATGTTGATGGAAACTTGAACGATACCTCTTTCCTTTAAATCAACACCCATAGCCTTTGTAAATCTAAAGCCTCCTGAAATATGTCTGATGCACTTTGAAATCTTATTAGCGATTTCTAAATCATTTGTATCCAAATTGATGTTAAAGGCTACAAGGGGCATTCTTGCACCTACTACAGTGCAACCAGCTGTTGGATGCTGGATTGCAGGTCCAAAATCAGGCTTCCACTCAGGTAGTTGTATCTTTTCCTTAAAGCCTTCGAACTCACCCTTTCTTATGTTCGCAAGATTTTCTCTTTGTGAACTTGATGCTGCTTTTTCATAGAGGTAAATTGGAAGATTGTACTTGCTTGCCATTTCCTCTGCAACCTCTTTCGCAATAGCGACGGACTCTTCCATAGTTACATTCTTTATCGGAATAAAAGGAACGACGTCCATAGCGCCCATTCTTGGATGCTCACCTTTGTGTTTGGTCATATCGATATTTGCTATAGCAATTCCTGCAGCTTCCACGACAGCCTTTTTAACAGCTTCTGGTTCACCAATAACAGTTACAACTACTCTGTTATGATCTTTGTCTGGATTGTAGTCTAGCAGCTTACAACCCTCAGTTCTTATAAAAGGTGCTATAATTTTCTCAATTACTTCCATGTTCCTGCCTTCGCTGAAGTTTGGAACGCATTCGATGATCTTATTAAACATTTTGCTCCTCCTCGTTTGTCCTTATTATTTGTCAAATACTTTGGCAACTAGATTCTTAACCAAGTCTTCCTTCGGTATGAAAGGTATGGTAATGTGTCCTTCTCCGACATAATTTTTATTATACTCAACACAAGTATCTATGGAGTTTGGGTTACGTGCCCAAGAACGTCTGGCGACACCACCCATAACATCCCACATCATAGCAGACTGTATAATATGATCTACTCTTTCACTTCCATCCAATACTAGACCAAAGCCTCCGTTTATGGACTTCCCTATGCCAACACCGCCGCCATTGTGAAGTGCAATCAGGCTCATGCCTCTTGCAGCATTACCGGCAAAACATTGTGTAGCCATATCGGCCATAACGTTGCTTCCATCCTTTATGTTAGAGGTCTCACGGAATGGTGAATCGGTACCGCTTACATCATGATGGTCTCTACCCAGCATAACCGGACCTATTTCGCCCTTGCGAACCATCTCATTAAACTTCAGTGCTATTCTGGTACGACCTTCTGCATCCTGGTACAGGATTCGTGCCTTAGTCCCAACTACCAGCTTGTTTTTCTTCGCATCTCTAATCCATATGTAGTTGTCTCTATCTTGACCTCTTCTATTTGGGTCTATGCAGTCCATAGCAGCGATATCTGTCTTGTCAAGATCATCTTCCTTACCGCTTAAGCAAACCCATCTGAAGGGACCATAACCGTAATCGAATAGCTCAGGACCCATAAGGTCTTCAACATAAGAAGGGAATATAAATCCATCCTTCTCATCTATGCCATTCTTAGATATTTCCTTAACTCCAGCATCATATACGGCCTTCATAAAAGCATTGCCGTAATCGAAGAAATATGAACCTCTTCCAACAAGAGTTTTTATTAATTCAAAATGATTTCTTAGAGAGTTATCAACCAATTGTCTAAACTTTTCTCTATCCTTTGACAAAAGCTCTGTTCTTTCGTCGAAAGTGATACCTTGAGGGCAATAGCCTCCATCGTACGCCACATGGCAGGAGGTTTGGTCTGATAGCAATTCTATATGTATATTATTATCAACTGCGTATTGCAGCAAATCAACTATATTTCCGTGGTATGCAATAGATATAGGCTGTCTTTTCTCCATATATTCCTTTGCAGTGTCAAATACTTCTTTAAGGTCATCGGATACTTTAGCTACCCAGCCTTGATCATGACGCGTTTTGATACGTGAAAGATCAACCTCTGCAATAATTCCTACTCCATTGGCGATTTCAATAGCCTTAGGCTGAGCTCCGCTCATTCCGCCGAGACCTGAGGTGATGAATAATCTTCCTCTAAGATCTTGGTCACTTGGGATTCCGAGCTTTAGTCTTCCTGCAGTAAGTATGGTATTGAAGGTGCCGTGTACGATGCCCTGAGGACCAATGTACATCCAGCCTCCTGCTGTCATTTGTCCGTAATTGGCTACGCCCATCTGCTCAGCTATTTCCCAATCTGTTTGATTATCAAACATACCCACCATAAGAGCGTTGGTAATAATAACTCTTGGTGCATCGGGCTTAGATGGGAATAATCCCAATGGATGGCCTGACTCAATAACTAGAGTTTGGTTTTCTGTCATAGCTTCCAAGTATTTTTTTATCAGTCGGTATTGCAGCCAGTTTTGACAAACGTGGCCAGTCTCGCCATATGTAACTAGCTCATAAGGATATAATGCTATTGCATGATCTAAATTGTTGTCAATCATAACCTGAAAAGCTTTACCCTCTGTACAGTTTCCTTTGTACTCATCAATGGATTTCCCATAAATTTTGCCTTCCGGACGATATCTGTAGGCATATATACGGCCATATTTTACAAGCTCATCTAAGAATTCAGGGGCTAATACCTCGTGCAGCTCTTCTGGTACATATCTCAAAGCGTTCTTTAGCGCGATTTCAGTCTGAGCTTGAGTAAGTCTGAAACCTCTACTTGGAGCCCTTCTGATGCCAGGTTGAAACTCTAACATGTTTGGCAGCTGATTATCCAGCTTAATTGTCATTGCATTTGAAACATTTAGATTGTCAATCATGAAACTACCTCCTTGTATTAAATACTATTATATTTTACCACAATTTCAACAATAATCGTCAACAAAGAGGTGGCGTGGAGCGTATAAATTTTTGCAAAAATGCTTATTATAATATGGAAGTATTGTAAATTTTTATTTAATCATTATTTTGAGTTTATAAAATAATAATAGATTATCAAAAAGTATTAGGCTATTGCAGCCCTAGGAAGGGTATTGAATTGTGCGAAATTTGTCATTAAATTGACATAAATAAATTTCAATAACCCATTGACTTATAAATTTGAAATTTGATATAATATTTATTTTTATTTGACATATACTATAGGATATGATAAAATAAAGATGTTGGGAAGGAAGGTGGTTTTATGGCTACAAAAAATACCCTGTCCCTCATCAGAAGCAACGTAGACTGCTATGTAGGGGAAAGAGTTGTGCTAA
>JARBUB010000097.1 GCA_029239905.1 Clostridia bacterium | reverse complement strand
ATTCGATTTGGAAATTTTGTCTTCATCTCGGCCAGATACAGTGCCAAGATAACCTAATTCTTTTTTGAAGCTTTTATCAAAGAAGGTTAGAGAAAAGGTATGAGAACCATCTACAAATTCCTTTGTAAATCGATGAGGCCTGACAGCTATATAAGCTACATTTTTATTCCACATAACACCTAAGCCGCCCCAAGAGGCAGTCATTGTGTTAACCTTACGGTCTTTTTCTGCTGTGATAAGCATCCAATCCGTACCTATCAGTTGAAATGGACTTTCATTAAGCTCTTCCGGCCTGATTTCCTAATATTTAAAGAGGAGAAATTGATATAGTAATAAGGAAAGTGTTATGGTGGTTTTTCGTGTATAAGAATAGAACTACAATATTTAGTGTGATAAACTTGAAATATAAGTTGCATTGAATCTTTTGTTTAATATATAGAATTAGGGGGTTGAGCGTTTGAGTAGACGTGATATAGGTATAGGACTGATTGTAGTGGTTCTTTGGGGATTGAACTTTATTGCGATAAAATTAGGGCTGGGAAATATGCCGCCGCTTCTATTGGCCACAATGCGCTTTATTGTCTTGTGTCTTCCGGCTATATTTTTCCTGCCCAGGCCGCCTGTTGCTTGGCGTTGGCTCATCGCCTTGGGACTGACCTTGAATGTAGGACAGTTTACGTTTCTATTTTGGGGTATGAAGCTTGGCATGCCTGCAGGGTTGTCCTCTCTAATTCATCAATCTCAGGCATTTTTTACATTGCTGATAGCAGTACTGTTTATAGGAGAACGGCTGCACTGGAATAACCTAATGGGTCTTATAATCGCTGCAATCGGTATGGCGCTTATTGCAGCTCAGCAAGGAAGCAGTATGACAGCAGCAGGTTTTTGGGTTACCATAATCGGGGCTGCAAGCTGGGGTGCCGGGAATGTTATTATGCGCAGGGCTACTCAGGGAGTTCCTCCGTTTTCTATGCTGGCCTTAGTAGTATGGGCTGGCGCAGTTGCGATTTTGCCATTGGGACTCTTGTCCATATTAATTGAAGGCCCTGCCGCTTGGCAGACTGCGTTGCATTCTTTTAATTGGATCACAGCAGCTTCAATAATTTATCTAGCGTATTTTGCAAGTCTGTGCGGCTATGGTCTGTGGGGCAAGCTGCTTTCTAGATATCCTGCAGCTACGGTGTCACCCTTTGCACTATTGGTTCCAGTTGTAGGAATGAGTAGTGCGACACTCCTGCTCAGAGAGTCAATTTCTCTATGGCAGATTATTGGTGCAGTACTAGTAATGGCAGGCTTAATTGTACATGTATTTGGGGGAAGATGGATAAAATACAGTTCAGATAAGAAGGACGCTTTGCTGCCTGAACAGATAAATGAGTAGGAGAGATGGATAAGTGGAAATAAGTTTTAGACATCAAATACAAGAAAGAACTCTATCAGAATTAAAGTTATACTTTCGGCCTAAGGAGTTTATAGAGTATTGCAGAGCTTGCCAATATTATAATAAAATATGGACGTGTCCGCCTTATAACTTTGATTTAACAGAAATACTGGACCGCTATCAATATGCATATATTATTGGAAGCAAGGTGTATATTGATGACGCAGGAGCAGATTTAAAAAAATTGCCGGATCATAATGACTTAGTAGCGGTTACAAATGAAATCTATATAGCGGCTAGAGCAGCATTAGATGCAAAACTGGATGCCATTGCCTATGATAGAAAACAGATGTGTGTTTTGTTGGCTGGAAGATGCTTGGAATGTGATTATTGTACAAGAGAGAAACAGCTTCCATGTATTCATCCTGAGAATATGCATCTTTCCTTGGAGTCTATGGGATTTGATGTAGCATCTATAAGCGAGGATATTTTAGGTGATAAGATACTATGGGCAAAAGAAAGCTTGCCGGAGTATATTATTTTAGTAAGCGCTATTTTCAGCCAGGAAAAATTGGATATAAAAGATATTTATTACTCAATAGAATATTAAAGTGCATAGGTTAAGTGTATTATGTTTATAGATACATATTTCTCTCGTTATGACTGTATTAAAGGGGGACGAGCTAATGGAAAAGATGAGAGTTAAAGCAAATGGGACAGTACTGGAGGTAAATCAGTATCCTAGAAATGGAGAAACAATTGTGTTCTTACATTTTTCAGGCGGGAACTTAGCGCAGTGGAATGGGATTGTGCCCTATTTTATGGATAAGCATCACATTGTTACATTGGATCTTAGGGGACATGGGAAATCAGAGAAAGCAGAAAGTGGATATACAATAGACAATATGGCATTGGATGTTTTACATGTAATGGATCAGTTGGAGATAAATAAAGCGCATATAGTTGGAAGCTCTTTAGGCGGGGAGATCGCAGCAAGTCTTGCGGCGCATTTTCCAGAAAGAATAGAATCTATTGTAGTAGAAGGTGCGATTCAGAATTATTTTGGCAATAATGGTGTTTGTGATATAAAGGAAGAAGAAATACCAAACAAGAAAATAGAACTTCGTGAAAGAAGGGCAAAGAGAGTTAATCCTGTTTATGAATCCATTGCTAAAAGGCTGGAGGCAGAGAAGCAGAATTATGAAAGCGGCAGCATTCTGTGGAATCAGCGCATCGAAGAATTTGAAACATATAATAGTTCTGAGACTGAGAATGGAGAATGCACGTCGATTTGCCCCAAGTGGGTAATAGATAAGTATGTAGAGGATTTTTGGGATACAAAATTCGAAAAATACTTTGAAAAAATTGTCTGTCCGGTATTAATGTTACCTAGTGAAGAGGAATGGGAGTCGGAGAAAACAAAGGCTAGTACAGAAAGCTTTCAAAAACTTCTAAAGTCAAGCAAGGTTGTAGTTATTCCCGGGGGGAGTCATGCATATGTTGCATTTCAGTGTCCAGAGGAATTTAGCAAGGTGATTCAAGCCTTTTATATAGAAATGAACCATATATGAATCAAGGGAAATATTTAGCGCATTCTGATTAAATGTAAATGTTTATTGTAAAACATATAGATGATGTAGAGCCTCCGAATGAAAATAGAGGGTGTGTTTATCACCGTATTTTAATAGTTGTTTCTAACTAAATATGTAATAAAAACAGAAAATATATAATGTTTTCTGTTTTTTTATGCGTAGAAAGTCGATTGTTTAATAGGCTTTATACAAGGGATTAGAGCCTATTAAATAATATTGTTACAATATATTGACAATTAACTAAAATTTTAGTAAATTAACATTAGAGACATATTTAAACCTGAAATCAAATATAAGGGGGAAGATTTTGTGAAAAAGGTATTGGCTGTATTATTAATTCTTACATTGGTACTTTCACTGGCTGCATGTGCAAAAACAGCAGCTCCTGCTGCAGCTCCGGTAGAGCAAGGCAATCCTAAGGTTGGGGTTACTATCTACAAGTTTGATGACAACTTCATGTCCTTCGTAAGAAGATCAATTGAAAAGGGTGCAGAAGGCAAAGCAGAATTAACGCTTAATGACTCACAAAACAATCAAGCTACTCAAAACGAACAAGTGGATATGATGATTTCAAAGGGTATGAATCTTCAGAGTCAGGCATCATGCAAGGTCAAATAATTGTTGATACATGGAAAGCTAATCCAGCTTGGGACAAAAACGCTGACGGCAAGATCCAATATGTATTGCTAAAAGGCGAACCTGGACACCCAGATGCTGAAGCAAGAACTAAGTTTGCTGTTGAAACAGTTGTAAATGCAGGCATACAAGTTGAAGAATTAGAACTTCAAACTGGTATGTGGGACAGCGTAAAGGGCAAAGAATTAGTTGATGCTTGGTTAGCTAAGCATGGCGACAAAATAGAATATGTAATATGCAACAACGACGCAATGGCACTTGGTGCTGTTCAATCACTTAAGGCTGCTGGATACTTCGCAGGCGACAAGTTCATGCCTGTAGTAGGTGTAGATGCTATTCCTGATGCTTTAGAGCAAATCAAAGCTGGCCTAATGGTTGGTTCAGTTCTTAACGATGCTAAGAATCAAGGTCAAGCAACTGTTGATCTAGCATTAAATGTTGCAGCTGGCAAAGATCCATTAGCAGGAACATCATGGAAATTTGATAACAACAAAGCAGTTCGTGTACCTTATGTTGGAATAACTAAGGCTAATATAAACATAGCTGAAGAAGCTTACAAATAGTACATAGAAATTACAATGTCTTATATAACAAGGATGCATTGCATGCATCCTTGTTTATCTAAGACAGTATTATAAGATGAGGTGTAATCTATGCAAAATATCAAGGTCGAATCAAATAGCACCTATTTATTGAGAATGAAAAGTATCTCCAAGGAGTTTCCTGGGGTAAAGGCCTTGGACAATGTCCAGCTTGAGGTCCGGCCTGGCACAGTACATGCTTTGATGGGTGAGAATGGGGCTGGAAAATCAACTTTGATGAAATGTTTGTTTGGAATATATCACGCAGACTGCGGAGAGATATACTTTGACGGCAAGAAGGTTAGCTTTACCTCTACAAGGCAAGCCTTGGACAATGGTGTATCAATGGTGCATCAAGAGTTAAATCAGGTGCGTCAGCGTAATATAATGGACAATATTTGGCTAGGACGCTATCCGAACAAATTTCTATTTATTGATGAAGAAAAGATGTATAAGGATACAAAGAAAATTTTTGAGGAATTAGACATACAGCTTGATCCAAAGGCTAAAGTAGAGAAGCTATCTGTATCCGAAATGCAGATGGTAGAAATCGCAAAAGCAGTTTCTTATAATTCAAAAATTATTGTTATGGATGAACCTACTTCTTCACTTACTGAAAAAGAAGTAAACCATTTGTTTAAGATTATAAGAGCTTTGAGAGATAAAGGGGTAGGGATCATATATATATCCCATAAGATGGAGGAGATATTGCAGATTTCTGATGAAGTTACAGTGATGCGTGATGGTAAGTGGATAGCGACGAAGCCTGCAAATGAACTTACAACAGATATAATCATAAGTCTAATGGTAGGAAGAGATCTAACCAACCGTTTCCCAGAAAAGACAAATGTGCCCGGGGATACTATTCTTAAGGTTGAAAGTTTAACTGCAGCCTATAAACCTTCTATTGAAGAGGTATCTTTTGATCTTAGAAAAGGTGAGATTTTAGGAATAGCAGGTTTGGTAGGTTCAAAGCGTACTGATATATTAGAGACTATATTTGGCGTAAGACAAAGGAAGTCAGGCAAAATTGAGATAAATGGTAAGAAAGTAAAGAATAGGGACCCTAAAGAGGCAATAAAGAATGGATTTGCTATGGTTACAGAAGAGCGTCGTTCAACAGGTATTTTTGGTATTTTGGATATTAACTTTAATTCGATAATTGCTAATTTAGATGATTACTTTGGTATGACACAATTAGTTAATGAAGATAAATGCGAGAAGGATACAAAATGGGTAGTTGACAGCATGAGCGTAAAAACACCATCGCAAAAAACAAAGATCAGCTCCTTATCCGGAGGAAATCAACAAAAAGTAATTCTTGGACGCTGGCTGCTTACAGAGCCAGATGTATTGATGTTGGATGAGCCGACACGTGGAATTGATGTAGGAGCTAAATATGAAATATATCAACTAATAATAAATCTTGCAAACAGGGGCAAAGGAATTATAATGATTTCTTCAGAAATGCCTGAACTGATAGGTGTTACAGATAGAATTCTAGTAATGAGCAACGGGCGTGTTGCTGGTATTGTAGATACAAAAGCTACTACTCAGGAAGAGATTATGCGCTTATCAGCTAAATTTTTATAGGATTAGGGGTGGTTTATATGTTTGGTGCAATTACAAACAAAGTAAAAGGCATAAACAGTATAAGAAGCAAAGAAGTAATTAAGTGGATGGTAGACAACGCGATATTACTGGTATTGCTATTTTTATTGTTAACTATTATCGTTATTTCTCCAGACTTTGTATCTTTAAACAACTTGCGTAATATACTCTCTCAGGCTTCTACTCGTATTATCATAGCCTTAGGTATTGGAGGTCTGATTATTACACAGGGTACAGACTTATCAGCCGGTCGTATGGTTGGTTTAGCTGCAGTTATTTCTGCATCTTTATTGCAGGATCCGGAATACGCCTATCGTATGTATCCGAATTTGCCTCACCTTTACTTTTGGGGTCCCATATTATTTGTTGCAGTTATTACAGGCATTTTGGGACTTATAAATGGGTTTATCATATCAATACTTAAAGTTACACCGTTTATTGCGACCTTAGGAACAATGATCATTGTATATGGTATCAACTCAACTTATTTTGACCGTCCACCCTATGGTGCTCAACCCATAGGAGGATTAGATGAAGAATTTATGCGCTTTGCACAAGGGTATTTTAACTTGGGTGGTTTTAAGCTGCCCTATATAGTAATTTATGCGGCCATTGTTACCTTCTTTATATGGTTGATTTGGAATAAGACAAAGTTTGGCAAGAACATATTTGCTGTGGGAGGAAATCCTGAAGCAGCAGTTGTATCAGGGGTTAATTTGACAATGACTTTAATGCTTGTCTATATGATGGCAGGTATTTTGTACGGATTTGCAGGTGCCTTGGAAGCTGCACGTGTTGGTACTGCAACAAATAATACGGGTAATATGTATGAATTAGATGCTATTGCTGCCTGCGTTGTAGGGGGGGTATCCTTTACAGGAGGAGTTGGTACTGTAAGGGGAGTTGTAATCGGGGTCCTAATTTTCCAGGTAATTAACTACGGATTAGCATTTATAGGCGTCAATCCATATCTACAATACATTATAAAAGGCCTAATCATTATAATGGCTGTAGCAATTGATACACGTAAATATATAAAGAAGAAATAAATGTTAGGAGTGCCACTATGGATATTAAAGATTTAAATTATGATTTTCAAAAGGTTTTTAATACGGCAATTGAAGGGTTAAAATTCTTTGCTCCCGGTCGTGTTAACCTTATTGGAGAGCATACTGACTATAATGGAGGGCACGTATTCCCCTGTGCCCTCTCCCTTGGAACTTACGCAATAGCAAGCAAATCAAGCAGTTCAAAAATCAGGCTTTATTCCAAGAACTTTGAAGACACAGGGATTATTGAGGCTGAGGTTGACGGGATAAGCTATGATAAGGCTTGGGACTGGGCTAATTATCCCCTTGGAATAGCCAAGATGCTTGTTGATGCAGGCTTTAGTATAGATACAGGTTTCGATATCATGTTTTACGGAAACATTCCAAATGGGGCAGGCCTATCCTCAAGTGCATCTATTGAACTAGTAACATGTGTAGCATTAAAGACTTTATTTCAGCTAGATATTGATATGATTGAAATGGTTAAGCTGAGTCAAAGGTCAGAAAACCAATTCAATGGTGTAAATTGCGGGATAATGGATCAATTTGCCAGTGGCATGTGTAAGAAGGATCATGCCTTGCTGTTAAATACCAATTCCTTAAGCTATAAGCATGTGCCCATGGAATTAGGTGAAATATCTATCGTAATAGCTAACACGAATAAGCGCAGAGGACTGGCGGCATCTAAATACAACGAGAGACGTACAGAATGCACCAGGGCACTAGAGGCACTACAGCGGGTTTTGGATATCCAGTATTTGGGGGATTTAACTGAAGATCAGTTTGAAGATCACTGCTACCTAATAGAAAATACCATAGATAGAAAACGTGCGAAGCATGCGGTATATGAAAATCAAAGAGCGATTAAGGCGGTAGAAGCCTTAATGGTGGGAAATATACGGGTCTTTGGGCAATTAATGAATGAGTCTCATAATTCTTTGAAGGATGATTATGAAGTTTCGGCAATTGAATTAGATACCTTGGTGAACGCTGCATGGGACAATGGAGCTATTGGCTCAAGGATGACAGGGGCTGGCTTTGGCGGCTGTACAGTGAGCCTGGTTTCAAATTCTGATATCAAGAACTTTATTGCTAACGTTGCAAGAGAATACGAAGCGAAAATAGGGTACAAGGCTGATTTTTATATAGTCGCAACTGGAGATGGGGCAAGACAAATATAGAGTATATAGCAAAGAGGTAGCTTATTTTAATAATTAAGTCTACCTTTTGTTTCATAAATAAGGAGGTCAGATTATGGCAGTATTAGTATGCGGTGGAGCGGGGTATATTGGGTCACACTGCGTAGTTGCTCTTTTGGACAAGAACGAGGAAGTAGTAGTTATTGATAATTTACAGACTGGATATAAGAAAGCGGTGCATGGGAATGCAAAGCTGTACCAAGGAGATATAAAAGATAGAGCCTTTTTGAATAAGGTATTTGTGGAGAACGATATAGATGCTGTTATCCACTTTGCGGCAAACTCCTTGGTTGCTGTTAGCATGACTGATCCTTTGACCTATTATGACAATAATGTTCATGGCTCCCAAGTATTGTTGGAGACGATGGAAACACATAATGTAAGGAAAATTGTGTTCTCATCAACTGCATCTGTTTACGGAGAACCGGAAAGCATTCCCGTATTAGAAACCGCTAAGACACTACCCACGAATCCTTACGGAGAGACCAAGCTGGCAGTTGAAAAAATGATGAAATGGGCTGATAATGCCTATAAACTTAAATATATAGCCCTTAGATACTTTAATGTAGCAGGGGCCCATCAAAGTGCTGAAATCGGCGAAGCGCATAATCCGGAAACACACATAATTCCCTTGGTATTGCAGGTTCCCTTAAATAAACGCCAGCATATCACTGTTTTCGGTACGGATTATGATACACCAGATGGAACGTGCATAAGAGACTATATATATATTATGGATTTGGTAGACGCGCACCTATTGGCTCTTCAGAAGCTTCGTGATGGAGCTGACAGCAATGTTTATAATCTCGGAAATGGAGAGGGATTTTCTGTTATGGAAATCATAGAGGCAGCAAGAAATGTAACGAAGCATCCAATTCCCGTAGCATATAGCGAAAGAAGAGCAGGTGACCCGGCTAGACTGATAGCCTCCAGCAAAAAGGCCCAGGAGGAATTGGGATGGAAGCCAAAATTTACGAAAATAGAAGATATTATAGGGTCAGCATGGCGTTGGCACATAAGAAATCCTGAGGGATTTGCAGAGTAGAGGTGAATTATGGTGGATATAAATAGAGAAATCAGGCGGCTTGTTGATTATGGCATAGAAAAAAAGCTTATATGCAAAGAAGATGAAGTCTATGTAATCAATAGTTTATTAGAGATATTGCAATTAGATGAATTCATTGATGTGGAGACTTCGAGAGAAGAACTAAGTCATCCACAATTTATTTTAGATAATATACTGGAATTTGCACATCAAACTGGTATATTAGAGGAAAATACAGTAACCTATAGGGACCTTCTAGACACGAAGCTTATGGGGTGTTTTGTAAACCGGCCAAGTGAAGTCCTCGTAAGATTCTTTAATGACTATAAAGTATCTGCCAAGCTTGCAACGGATAACTATTACAAAATGTCTATGGCATCGAATTATATCAGAAAAGAAAGAACAGATAGAAATCTAAGCTGGAAAACAAATACCGAGTATGGCGAACTAGATATAACTATCAATCTTTCAAAGCCTGAGAAGGACCCAAAGGCTATTGCAGCAGCAAGAAATCTTAAGTTTTCTTCTTATCCGAAATGCTTGCTGTGCAGTGAAAATGAGGGTTATGCCGGACGGGTAAATCATCCTGCCAGACAAAACTTAAGGGTGATACCCATTGAGCTTTGTAAGGAAAAGTGGTTTTTACAGTTTTCTCCTTATGTTTATTATAATGAGCACTCGATTATATTTAAGGGCAAGCATGAACCTATGAAAATAGGGGAAGCCACCTTTGACAGGCTTTTAGAATTTGTTTATAAGTTTCCACACTATTTCATAGGCTCCAATGCTGATTTGCCAATTGTCGGGGGATCCATATTATCTCATGATCACTTTCAAGGGGGCAGCTACAACTTTGCCATGGAGTCAGCGCCTATAAAGAAGCGGATTGTAATAAGGGGCTATGAAGAAGTTGAGGCAGGCATAGTAAAATGGCCAATGTCAGTTATCCGCCTTAGAAGCATTGATATAAGCATGCTTTCTAGATTATCAAATCACATTTTAGAGGTATGGAAAAACTACAGTGATGAAAGTGTAGATATAATATCTCATACCGACAGTGAACCACATAATACAGTTACGCCAATAGCAAGATTTAAGAATAACAAGTATGAGATGGATATTGTCTTAAGAAATAATAGAACAAGTGAGGAGCATCCCCTTGGTATTTTCCACCCACATAGTGATTTGCATCATATTAAGAAGGAAAATATCGGGCTTATAGAAGTAATGGGGTTGGCAGTTCTTCCGGCCAGGCTTATAGAGGAATTGAATACGCTTAAAGAGTGTCTGATAGGGAAAGAGAACATTGAGAAATATGAAGAATTGCAGCCCTTTGTCAACTGGTATAATTATATCAAAGATAAATATATGGGATTACCTGTTGATTACCAAGAAGTTTTGAGGCAGGAAACAGGGAAGGTTTTTGAAAGAATTCTATCTGATGCAGGAGTCTTTAAGCAGGACAGCAGAGGATTAAATGCATTTGAGGACTTCATAAATAAAATATGAAGGTGATATAAATGGTTGATATCAAAAAGGCTTTTGACATAGCAGGCCAAAGGGTTGATCTAATTACCATAACAAACAACAATAATATGGAAGCTAAAATCCTTAGTTATGGAGGAGCAATTGTTGAGTTGCTGGTTCCTGATAGAGAAGATGCAGCAGAAAATATCATTCTGGCATATCAAAATCTTGAAGATTACATCGAAAATCCTACTTACTTTGGGGTGATTGTTGGAAGAACCTCTGGACGTATAGCGTCTGGTCAGTTCAACTTGGAGGGAAGGCCATACAAGCTGAACAAGAACTTTGGAGTGAATCATTGCCATGGCGGAGCAGCGGGCTTTAGCCACCAAATATGGAGCTACAATATCATAGAAACAGATCAAGGAATAGCTATTGAATTCCAATATAATAGTCCAGATGGTGAAGAAAGTTATCCAGGAAACTTGAATGTCAAGGTCACCTATACTCTGCGACAGGACAATACTCTTATCATAGAGTACAAAGCGAAAACAGATAAGGTAACCTTATGCAATCTTACAAATCATTCGTATTTTAATTTATCCGGAAATTATAAGAGAAGGGTTACGGATCAATACATGAGAATTGTTTCAAGTAGTTTCTTGGAGCTAAACAATAATCTTATACCTACAGGAAAGCTTATTCATGTCAAGGATACACCAATGGATTTTAACCAAAGAAAGCAGATAGGAAGAGATATGAAAGCAGATTATGAACAGCTGATTGTAGCCAATGGCTATGACCATCCATGGCTGCTAGAGGGCAAAACAAATCAAATTGAGATGTTCGATAGTGAAAGCGGCAGGAAAATGAATATAACTACGACATACCCAACTTCGGTGATTTACAGCTTTAACTATCCAAATAATGAAAGATTGTTATATGGCAAGATTGCAGAAAAGCATGATGGAATTTGTTTTGAAACTCAATTTGAGCCTGATGGTATAAACAGCAAGCATTTTAATAAGGCTATTTTGCAGCCCGGCAGAGAATATTATGAAAAAACAGAGTTTGTATTTTCTATAGAGTAGGAGGCGTGTCATGTATTTGGGGGTTGATTATTATCCAGAGCACTGGGATATAGGCATCATGGAACAGGATATGCAGAGAATTAAAGATATGGGAAGCAACATCATAAGAATAGGTGAGTTTGCCTGGCATATGATGGAGAAAAATGAGGGGGTATTCGACTTTTCATTTTTTGATATGGTGATAGAAAAAGCAGCTCATTATAAGCTAAATATAATGTTTGGCACACCAACTGCTACCTTTCCTGCTTGGCTAGCGTATAAACATCCCTCCATATTATCCGAGGATGAATACAATAACAAAAGGGCATTTGGAGGCAGACGCCAGTACTGCTTTAACTCAGAAATATATAGTAAGTACTCAAATAAGCTTGTGGAAAAGCTTGTAAGCCATTATAAAGATGAACAAAACATTATAGCTTGGCAGATTGACAATGAATTTGGTCATGAGGGCAGTGACCAGTGTTTCTGTCAACAGTGCCACCAAGGCTTTCAGAAGTTCTTGAAGGATAAGTATAAGCAAATTGATGAGCTCAACAAAATATATGGGACTATATTTTGGGGTCAGACCTATAATAGCTTTGATGAAATACCCATGCCAACCCCTACAATAACAACCCATAACCCTACTTTGAAACTAGACTGGGCTAGATTTAGATGCATCTCAATTAATAACTTCGCTAAGAAGCAAATTGATTTGGTAAAGAAGCTGAAAGGCAAACATCAACGGATAACGCATAATTTCTATGGTGGATTCTTTGACAGGTCTTACGACCAAAACATAATGGCAGAGCATTTGGATTTTGCAGCCTATGACAATTATCCCGTATGGGGAGGACTGAAGGAACCTATAAGACCTGAACACATTGCTATGACCCTTGATTATATAAGAGGCTTAAAGAATGAGAATTTCTGGATCGTAGAGGAGCTGATGGGAGCTCAGGGACATGATGTCATAGGATATTTGCCTAGACCTGGTCAGTCCAAAATGTGGGCATATCAAGCAATGGCTCACGGCTGCCAAAACATGCTTTTTTTTAGATATAGAGGCATGACAAGGGGAGCAGAGCAATTTTGTCTAGGCATTATAGATCAGAACAACCAAAAGGGACGTAAGTATTATGAAGCTCAAAGCTTTATGAAGGACATAAGGGAATATGAGAATATCATTCATAGCCGGATTATATCAGACATAGCTGTTCTTTATGACTTTGATAACATTTGGAGCTGGCATTATCAGAAGCAATCCTCGAACTTCGATTTTACGAAGGAACTGCTACGGCTGTATGCGCCATTTTATAAGCATAATGCAAACATTGATGTTATTAGTACTAAACGAGATTTCATGAAATATAAGGTGCTGGTAGTGCCTGTGATGCAGATTATTGATGAAAAACTTGCAGATAGATTTGAAGAATATGCAGCGGCAGGGGGAACAATAATTTTCTCCTATCGAGCCGGCATTAAAGATAGAAACAACAACATCTATTTCGACAAATATTTCCCCTGTAATATTAGAGAAATAGCAGGAATTAGGATTGAAGAAACAGAATCCTTATTGGAAGATAAACATGCAGAA
>JARBUB010000096.1 GCA_029239905.1 Clostridia bacterium | reverse complement strand
TGTAACAAAGTCAGCATAAGGTACTGGGCTTGGATGAAGTCCTGTTGCTACAAGACCTGCAATATGAGCCATATCTACCATCATGTAAGCTCCAACTTCGTCGCATATTTCTCTGATTTTAGCAAAATCAATTGTTCTAGAATAAGCACTTGCTCCTGCTACAATCATTTTTGGTTTATGCTCAAGAGCCATAGCTCTTACTTCATCGTAATTGATAAAGCCAGCTTCGTTAACACCGTAGGAAACAAACTTGAAAAGCTTACCTGAGAAGTTTACAGGGCTTCCATGAGTTAAGTGTCCACCGTGAGAAAGATTCATACCAAGAACAGTGTCCCCAGGAGTAAGAACTGCCATGTAAACACCCATATTAGCTTGTGAGCCTGAATGAGGCTGTACATTGGCATGTTCAGCGCCAAAAAGTGATTTCATTCTATCGCGAGCGATATTTTCTGTCATATCAACAAATTCACAGCCGCCATAGTATCTCTTGCCTGGATAACCTTCAGCATATTTATTCGTAAGGTGAGAACCCATAGCCTCCATAACTGCTTTGCTTACAAAGTTTTCAGAAGCGATAAGCTCAATTTTGCTTGATTGTCTTTCTATTTCCAACTCAATGGTCTTAAATAATTCAGGGTCTTGTAGTTTAAGATTTTCGTACATCAAATTCCCTCCTATTTTCTTGGCTGAACCATGTGTATTGCCTCGCCCTTTAAACCGCAAACCGCTTCGTGGAAAGCTTCTGACAGTGTAGGGTGTGCATGTATCGTGTTTTTAATATCATCAATCTTTAACTTCGTGCTGATTGCAAGAGTACCTTCATGAATTAAGTCGGAAGCATGGGGGCCCATTATATGAACTCCTATTATTTCTTCCTGCTCATTAGATAGAACCTTCACGAAGCCTTCGCCTTCACCAAGCGAAAGAGCCTTTCCGTTGGCTCCGAACATAAACTTGCTAGCCTTGTAAGTGATTCCTTGTTCCTTTGCCTCATCCTCGGTTATTCCAACAGATGAGATTTCTGGAAATACAAATATGCAGTCTGGAACAGGGGAGTGGAAGCTGTTTTCAATGCCCATTATTCTTTCAGCTACGGTAATTCCTTGATGGGATGCAGCATGAGCAAGCATAATCTTGCCATTCACATCTCCAATTGCATAAATGCCTTCTATATTTGTTTCATAGTTTGAGTCAACCCTAATGCCTCTTTTGCTGAATTCGATGCCAAGGCCTTCAAGGTTGATTCCCTCTAAAACAGGATCTCTTCCTGTAGCTGCCAAAAGGGCTTCTGCTTCAATTTCAAACTTGCCTTTTTTGTTTTCACCTAGTAAATAGTAAAGACCATCTCTCTTTTCTATTTTATCCATAGTACAGTCAGTAATGATCTCAACACCTTTTTTCTTTGCTGATACTGAGAATCTTTTTACGATATCGCTGTCTACTCTTTTTAGTATAGAAGAACGATTTACTACTGTAACAGCTGAGCCCATGGCAGCAAATATTCCTGCAAACTCCATAGCGATTACGCCGCCGCCGATGATTGTTAGGCGCTTAGGGATTTCCTTAAAGTTTAATATTTCATCACTTGTAAGTATTCCCTCTAGGTTAGCACCTTCAATCGGTGGAAGTGTGGTCTTTGAACCTGTAGCTATGATGATATTCTTAGCTGTAAGCTCTTTTGAATTTCCATCAGCAAGTGCAACCACAACAGTGTTTTTATCCTTTAATGAGGCTGTTCCGCTAATGACTTCAACCTTGTTTGCATTAAGAAGCTGTTCAATACCCGAAACCAATTGATCTACAATCTTTTGTTTTCTATTTTGAACCTCTTCAACATTGATGCTGTATCCATCGATTTCGATACCAAATTCCTTGATATGCTTTAAGGTATTTAATATTTCGGCATTTCGCCATAGAGCCTTAGTTGGTATACAGCCTCTGTTTAGGCAGGTGCCGCCAACTTTATCTCTTTCGATTAAACAAACATTAGCCCCGAGGTGGGCAGCTCTTATAGCTGCCACATATCCTCCAGGTCCCCCGCCTATTACAATAATATCTTTATCCATTGATGTTCTCCTATTTACTCCACTTTAGTACAGGTGTTCTAGCTGCTTTTACCTCATCCAATCTTCTTACATGAGTATTGTGAGGTGCTGATTTTAGAAGCTCTGGATTTGTTTTTGCTTCTTCTGCAATCAGTATCATTGCATCGATGAATTTGTCCATAGTTTCTTTGCTTTCTGTTTCTGTAGGCTCTATCATTATTGCACTATCAACAATCAGTGGGAAATAAATTGTTGGTGGATGATAGCCATAGTCCAGAAGTCTCTTCGCAATATCAAGTGTAGATACCTCATGTTGGTCAGGACCAAAACAGCTTAATACAAATTCATGCTTGCAGATATCATCAATTGGAAGATAATAATGGTTCTTAAGTCTTTCCTTCATATAGTTCGCATTAAGAACAGCCATTTCGCTAGCCTTCTTCAAGCCTTCTGCACCCATTGTCAATACATATGCATATGCTCTTACAATAACTCCGAAGTTACCATAGAAGCTTTTTACTCTGCCTATAGACAATGGTTTGTCATAGTTCAATACGTATTTATCTGCTTGCTTTTCAATAACTGGAACAGGAAGGAAGTCTACTAATTTCTTGGATACGCCAACAGGACCGCTTCCAGGACCGCCTCCGCCGTGAGGAGTGGAGAAGGTCTTGTGCAAGTTCAGGTGAACTACGTCAAAGCCCATATCTCCAGGTCTTGTATAACCCATGATAGCATTCATGTTTGCACCATCATAGTACAAAAGACCGCCTGCTTCGTGTACCAAATCAGCAATTTCCTTAATATTCTTTTCAAATAATCCCAAGGTGCTTGGATTCGTAAGCATCAAGCCTGCTACTTCGTCATTAAGCACAGCTTTAAGTGCTTCAATATCTACTGCACCCTTTTCGTCGGAATTGATTTGTATGATATCAAAGCCTGCTACTGAAGCACTGGCTGGATTTGTTCCATGTGCTGAGTCAGGTACAATGATCTTATTTCTCTTGCTGTCGCCTCTGTTTTGGTGGTAAGCCTTTATGATCATTAGACCAGCCAATTCACCATGAGCACCTGCTGCAGGCTGTAAGCTTACTTGTGCCATGCCTGTTATTTCAGCAAGCATTCCATCCAAATCATGCATTAGGCGAAGTGCACCTTGTGCTGTTTCTTCTGGTTGATATGGATGCAATCCTGTGAATTTAGGAAGTGAAGCCATATCCTCGTTTATTTTTGGATTATATTTCATTGTACAGGAGCCTAGAGGGTAGAAGCCTGTATCAACACCATAATTCTTGTTGGATAGCAGTGTATAGTGTCTGATTACATCTACTTCACTTACCTCTGGAAGTCCAAGTTCTTTTTCCCTAAGCATTGATGCAGGGAAGCTGGACTTTATACAAGTTTCTGGAACATCACATGCAGGAAGAGTGTAAGCTATTCTGCCTTCTCTGGAAATTTCAAATATTAATTCATTATATTCTCTCATCATTACACCCCCTACATTCCCTTCAAAATTTCAACTAGTTTATCTATTTCTTGCTTTGTTCTTTTTTCTGTTACACAGAATAGCAAAGCATTTTCCATTCCAGGATAATCCTTAACCAAGTCATAACCACCAAGTATATTGTGCTTAAGCAGCTCTGCGTTGATTTCTGAAGCCTTGCGGCTGCTTTGAACCACAAACTCCTTAAAGAAAGGTTTATCGAAAACCGGCTTAAATTTGCCTGTTCCGATTATTTGGTCATAAGCGTAGTGAGCCTTGCTAGCACATTGTTCAGCAACTTCCTTTAGGCCGTTTTTACCCATAGTAGTTAAATAAATTGATGATATTAGTGCATTAAGAGCTTGATTGGAGCAGATGTTTGATGTAGCCTTCTCTCTTCTGATGTGCTGCTCTCTTGCTTGAAGAGTCAATACAAAGGCTCTTTTGCCATCAATGTCCGTAGTTTCTCCAACAATTCTGCCTGGCATCTTTCTCATTAGCTTATTTGTAGTAGCCATAAAGCCAACATATGGACCACCAAAGTTTAGGCTATTCCCAAAAGCTTGTCCTTCGCCAACTACAATATCTGCACCTAATTCGCCTGGAGTCTTGAGGATTCCTAAGGAAATAGGGTCGATAACATTAACGATAAGCATTGCTTTACTATTGTGAGTTATACTTTCAATTTCGGTTAAGTCTTCAACGATTCCAAAGAAGTTTGGACTTTGGACAACAACTCCTGCTGTTGTGCCAGATACAGCAGTTTTTAACGCTTCAGCATCCGTTACGCCATCCTTGCAGTCTAATTCAACAACTTCGACGCCGTGAAACTTCATATATGTTGCAAGTACCTGACGAACTTCAGGATGTACAGACTTAGAAACAACCAAAGATTTTCTTTTTGTGTTTTCTACAGCCATCATACCAGCTTCTGCACAAGCAGTAGCGCCGTCGTACATGGAAGCATTCGCAACGTCCATGCCTGTAACGTTGGCAATCATAGTTTGATATTCAAATATAACTTGTAATGTACCTTGGCTTATTTCTGGTTGGTATGGAGTATATGCAGTATAAAACTCAGAACGAGAAGTAATATGCTTAATAATAGATGGGATGTAATGATCATAAGCGCCTGCTCCTAAGAAGCAAACCATATCATCAATACTCTTGTTTTTATCAGCTAGGCCTTTAACAAATCTGCTAAGTTCAAGCTCAGACATTGAATCGCCTAAATTTAACTTTCTTGTTAGTCTAACCTCAGCTGGTATATCAGAGAATAAGGCATCGGTATTTTTAATACCGATGCTTTGTAGCATTTGATCTTCTTCAATTGTTGTATTTGGAATATATGGATGCATCTTATACCCCCTATTTGCAGTGAGCTTCGTATTGCTCTGCAGTTAAAAGCTCATCTAGCTCTGATTTATTGCTAAGTGTTATAGCAACCATCCAGTTTGCATATGCATCTTGATTTAGAAGGGATGGATCATCGATAACTGCTTCGTTTACCTCAACGATTGTTCCTGAAACAGGTAGGTATGAGTCTGAAGCAGCCTTTACAGATTCAATGGCACCAAAGGAATCGCCAGCGCTTAATTCTGTATCAACCTCTGATAATTCAACGAAAACGATATCGCCTAATGCATGTTGAGCATAATCAGTTATACCGATATATGCCTTTTCACCTTCAACCTTTATCCACTCGTGATTCTTTGTGTACAATAAATCATTTAATAAATTCATTTTACATCCTCCTAAAATTTTATTATTTTTTACTTGTTATTATAAGATGTAGGGGTAGGTTTCATGCCCCTACATAAAGCTTTTTACTTTTTGTAATTCTTGTTTAGGAACTTCTTACTGATAACCTTTGCTTTAAGCGGCTTATTTCTTATTATGATTTCTAGTGGTGTTTCCAACTCAGCATAAGCAGCATCGATAAGAGCTAAGCCAATACTTTTCTTTACTGTTGGAGCCATATAGCCTGTTGTAACTACACCGATAACCTTGCCATCTGCCATTACTTCATAGCCATGTCTTGGAATACCCTTATCAAGCAATTCAAAGCCTACAGTTTTTCTCTTTAGGCCTTCTTCTTTTTGTTTTACCAAAGCATTTTTGCCGATGAAGTTTTCTTTGTTCAACTTAACAAACATACCTAAGCCTGCTTCTAACGGTGAAACATCCTTTGAAATTTCATTGCCATATAAGGGTAATGTAGCTTCAAATCTTAATGTGTCTCTGCAGCCAAGTCCAGTTGGTTTAAGACCTAAGTCCTTACCTGCAGCTAACAACTCGTCCCAAACTGTTTCAATATCTTGATTCGCAGCATAAATTTCAAAACCGTCTTCCCCAGTGTAACCAGTTCTGGATATTAGACATTTAACTCCGGCTACCATTACATCTCTTTGATTGTAGAAGAATTTAATATCATCAAGGTTTGTATCTGTTAATTTCTGCAAAATTTCTTGTGCTTTTGGTCCTTGCAATGCAACCTCCGCAACTTCGTCAGATACGTTCTTCAAATCTACATTGTAATTATTTTTGTTATCAAGCATCCATTGATAATCCTTATCTACGTTGCTAGCATTTATAACAAGATAGAAAAACTCAGAGTTAAACTTGTAAACCAAAAGATCATCTACGGTACCGCCATCGGGATAGCACATCAATGCATACATTACTTGACCATCCTGCATTGTGGAAATGTCGTTGGTAACAAGATTTTGAACAAAGTCAAAAGCTTGTGGACCTTTAACCTCAACCTCGCCCATGTGTGACACATCAAAAATTCCTGCGTTGTTTCTTACTGCTTCATGTTCAGGTATAATTCCTTCGTATTGAACTGGCAATGCCCAGCCTGCAAAGTCTATTACTTTTCCTTCGCTGCGTTGGTGAGCGTTAAATAGTGGGGTCTTTTTACAATTCTCCATTTGTATTCTCCTTTCTACAATTCAAAAGATTTTAATAAAATCCTAAGCCCGACGATAAAAAAGAGGCATAATATAGCATACCTATTCTGGGAGCCATATTATACCTCTGTTTATTTACCTGAGAGTTTCACACAAATATGTTTGCTCCTTCGGTGCTTAATGCTTTTCAGAGTGCCATCAAATAACGATACATTTGCCTGAAAGTTTCTCCGAAAATCGGCTTTTTCGGATTGCTCCTTCGGCTCTTGGTGGCTAAAACATTGATGCACCAAGTATCTCCCGTTATTATCATTTGAGTATTAAGTTTATATACTATATGTTTTGCACATTCAGACTTAATATAATATGTATAGTGCAGAATAAATAGTATATCCTAATACAAAATTTTATCATAAAATATGGACCAAATCAATCTAATATTGTAGCATAAATATCTATATTGATTCCAATGACTAGATAATCTTTTAACAATTGCAGATTATATATTGAACCAAATAGTGCAATATATATATAGTAAATTTATTAATATTATGTAGACTTATTGACAGCCGACAATCACTAAATTATTATTATAACAATTGGGTAAATTAATGTATATGTTTTGTACGAAATGTCCTGGATTAAGTCAAATAGTACAAAACGTATAATAGAAGCATAATATTTAATAGCATAGGAGAAGGTTATGAGTAATATAAGTATTTTTGAAATAATGGGACCTGTTATGATAGGTCCATCAAGCTCTCATACAGCTGGTGCTGAAAAGCTTGGTAAAGCTGCAAGTAGTATATTGGATAAAAGCTTCGATTCAGTGGAATTTTATCTTCATGGCTCCTTTGCTAAAACGTACAAGGGACACGGGACAGATAAAGCTTTAGTGGCTGGGATTCTGGGTATGAGTGCAGATGATGAAAGACTTCGTGATTCCTTGCAGATTGCAGAGCAAAGGGGTATTAAAGTAGATTTTATAGAAGCTGACTTAGGAGAAGTTCATCCTAATACTGCTAAGATTGTTATAAAAAATAAGGGTGTTGTACTACTTACACTTGTGGGCTCCTCAATTGGAGGAGGAAATATCATTATTAATGAGATAGACGGCAGTGAATTGGAGATTAGCGGACAGTACCCTGTAATCATTGCATCCTATAAGGATGTTAAAGGAATGATAAGCAAAATAACCGGGGTTATAGCTAAGAACGAGGTGAATATTGCCACACTTAAGGTTAGCAGATCAAGTAGAGGTGAGGTTGCAACCACAGTTATAGAGACAGATAACACTGCAACGACAGCTATTGTAGAGCAGATTACACAGATAGAGAATGTTATTTCGGTTAGAGTGTTAAATAGTTTTTAAAATGAACCTTCAATAAAAATCAGTAGCTTCGATTTAAAGCGTTTCGTGCAAACATATAAGTGCAATAGTTTTATTCAGATACGGAGGATATATGTATAATAAAGCAGATGAAATTCTAAGCCAAACCAAAGAGTTAAATTGCAGAATCAGCGATTTAGTACTTCAGAATGAATGTAAGATAAAGGAATCCAGTGAAGAAGAAGTACGCAAACAGGTAAGAGCAATTTTGCAAGTAATGAGAGATGCTGCACACAGCGGTATAGAGACAGAGACTATGTCTGTTAGCGGACTTATAGGCGGTAATGCTGTAAAAGCAGATAATTATAGAAAAACGAAGAAAACGGTATGCGGCGATGTTGTAAATAGAGCAATAGCCAGAGCACTATCAACTTCTGAGGTCAATGCATCAATGGGAAGAATCGTTGCAATGCCCACGGCTGGGGCTTCGGGAATAGTGCCTGCTGCGGTAATAACTGCAGCAGAGACCATAAATGCAAGCGATGATGACATTATAGATGCTCTGTTTACGGCTTCGGGTGTAGGGCAGCTTATCAAGAAGAATGCTACAATATCAGGTGCTGAAGGTGGATGCCAAGCAGAGTGCGGGGCAGGAGCAGCCATGGCAGCAGCAGCTATAGTGGAATTGTATGGTGGAACACCGGAAATGGCATTTGATGCAGCGGCTATTGCCATTAAGAGTGTACTGGGCTTGGTATGCGATCCTGTAGCTGGCTTGGTAGAAGTGCCATGCTCTAAGAGAAATGCCACCGGTGTAGTAAATGCGATGGCATGTGCAGACATGGCTTTGGCAGGCATAAAAAGTGCGATACCCTTTGATGAAGTGGTAGATGCTATGTATAAAATTGGAAAAGCCTTGCCAGCTGCATTAAGAGAGACTTCTATGGGAGGCCTAGCAACAACTCCTACAGGGGAAGAAGTAAGGTGCAGGTTGGCTTGCCATAGATAAATCTAAAAAAAACTAAATACTGGGTATGAAATGGTACATATGCAAGCAATATGTACCATTCTTCATAAAGTCGCATTGTCTGCTGAGTATAGCTACTAAGGGTTATAATAAACCAATTTGTGAGGGAGTGGAAAGTATGATTCTAAAGGTATTATTTTTAGGAAAGTGTGAATATCGAGAAGCTCTAGAAATACAATACAAGCTATTGGAGAAAAGACAAAAGGGACAGATAGAAGATACTTTAATTATAGTAGAGCATCCACCTGTAATAACTTTAGGGAATCAGGCTGAGAAGGCTAACATTATTGTATCAGGGGAATATCTGAAACAGCAGGGAATCGACATTATTGAAACAAATAGAGGCGGAGATGTAACTTATCACGGATATGGGCAGATTGTTGGATATCCAATTGTAGATATTAAGAATGCAAAAATAGGAGTAAGAGACTTTGTTAACGGCTTAGAAGAGGTCTTTATACAGTTATTGCAACAGGAGCTTGGAATTGCTTCAGAAAGAAGTGGTGGGCAAACGGGTGTATGGGTGGGCAATAATAAAATTCTTGCAATCGGGCTGGCTATAAAGCGCGGAGTGACAATGCATGGCTTTGCCTTCAATGTGAATACCAACCTGCAGCATTTTAGTTTTATTGTGCCATGCGGGATAACCGACAAGGGAGTCACTTCTGTTGAAAAACTAACAGGAAAAGCCTACAGTATGGAAGAAATGAATAAAAAGGTAGTTGATTATTTCGTAAGGGTATTTAACTATCAAGGATTTGAAATTGTTGAAGGCGAAATTTAAATATTTAGAGGTAGATATGCTACGAAAAAGATTTATCATATACTAAATTGGTGGAAACATCCGATTTTGTATTATCAAACATGTATTTTAAAATGTTTAGTACAAAACATATAGAAGGGTGGGTTAAGATGGCTAGTCAAAGAAGGCCTGAGTGGTTAAGACGCGATATACAAGTTAGTCGTACTTCAAATGAGGTATATAACATAATAGATGAATTGTCACTGAACACAGTATGTAAGGAAGCGAATTGTCCCAACAGGATGGAATGCTTTAATAGGAGTACAGCTACCTTTATGATATTGGGCAGGGTCTGTACTAGAAACTGCACCTTTTGCAATGTTTCGAAGGGGGAGCCGGAGGCTGTGGATACTGAAGAGCCTCGTAAGGTAGCTGCAGCGGTATCAAAGCTTAAACTTAAGCATGCAGTGATAACTTCTGTCACTCGTGATGATTTGCAGGACGGAGGGGCAGGTCATTTTGCTGAGGTTGTAAAAGAGATTCAAAAACTAGGTCAAGCTATAACTGTAGAAGTTCTTATTCCTGACTTTGATGGTGATGAAGCGGCACTGGATAAGGTTATAGCATCAAAGCCGGACATTATAAACCACAACATTGAGACAGTTCCCGGGTTATACTCGAAGGTTAGGCCGATGGCAATCTATGAAAGATCATTAGAACTTCTTAAGGCTGTTAAGGATAAGGATAGTACAATCTTGACAAAATCAGGCATTATGCTGGGCTTGGGGGAATCGGAAGCCGCGGTTATAAATGTAATGAAGGACCTCAGAAGTGTAGGATGTGATATAATAACCATAGGGCAGTACCTAGCCCCATCCATTCATCATCATCCTGTTATAGAATATGTTCATCCTGATATATTTGAGAAATATAAGGGTATTGGGTTGGATTTAGGCTTCAAGAATGTGGTGTCAGCGCCCCTTGTAAGAAGCTCATATCATGCGGATGAAGTGCTTTCAGATAAATAATGAAGTTAAGCTTTAACACGGAGGAGAAATGATATGCTTTATATTCAAAATGACTTTACAAATTCCTATTTTAATCAAGCAGTAGAAGAGTATTTTATGAAAAACACCAAGGAAGAATGTTTCATTCTATGGCGTAATGAGCCCTGCGTATTTATAGGTAAAAACCAAAATGCCATGGCAGAAATTAATATTGATTTTGTAAAAGAAAACAATGTTCGAGTAAACAGACGCTATTCAGGTGGCGGGGCGGTTTTTCATGACTTAGGCAATATTAATTTTACTTTCTTGACAAATAAGATTGAAAATCAAGGCATAGATTTTAAAAAGTTTACTTTGCCGATTATTAATTCTTTGAGGGAATTGAATATAAACGCAGAGTTCTCAGGAAGAAATGATATTACCATTGATGGAAAGAAATTCTCAGGTAATGCGCAGTATTATTGGAAAGATAGAGTTCTACATCATGGAACTTTATTATTCTCCGGAAACTTAACGAATTTATCAGCAGCCCTTAATCCAAAGCCAATAAAGTTTGAAGATAAAAGTGTAAAATCTGTTGCCAGCAGAGTGACAAACATAAGTGAACATCTTCCAAAACCAATGACAGTATTGGAGTTTAGGGATTTTCTGAAATCACATTTCATGAGCATTAATAACATTGACAAGGTCTATGAAATGAATGAAGATGAGATAAAGGCGATACAGAAGCTGGTTGATGAGAAATACACCACTTGGGAATGGATTTATGGCAACTCCCCTAAATATAGTTTTGACAATACAAAGAGGTTTGCGGGAGGCACTGTAGAATTTAATATGGAAGTAGATAAAGGCATAATCAAGGCTATCAGAATATATGGAGACTTCTTTGGTGAACGTGATGTAAATGATCTCGAATTAGCCCTTACAGGAGTAAAACACTCAGAAGTAGAGGTTATTAAAGCCTTGGAAGGCTTTGAAATAGGTAAGTATATTGCAAATGTAACCTTAGAGGATATAATAAGCGGATTATTCTAGAAATATATAATAGCATAGGAGGGATTTAAATGGAAAAGAGTAAAAAGATCATCATATTTGGAAGTCATCAATGACCTGGATGTGTTGAACTGAAAGAGGTTCTTTCAGTAAAAGGTATTAAGTTTATATACTTTGACATTAGTTTGCAGCTAGGAGCAATGAAGAGATTCTTAAAGATCAGAGACACAAATCCTCTATACGTTCCAGTTAAGGAAGAAGGCCGTATAGGAATACCTACAGTAGTTATTGATGATGAAGTAATGTTAGGCTTAGAAGATGAACAAATTGAAGAATTAGTGAAGTCTGGACTATATAACGAGCTGTAAACTCAAGTAGACATGTAAAGCATGAAGTGCACCCAAAATGTTAGACAAAAAACTAACATTTTTGGGTGCACTTTTTTATTTATTAATATTTTCCTCAAATGTAAACAATAATATGTAATGTAAGAACATAGATATAAATAATCATAATTATGGTGGTGAAGGTATGGATAAAGAAGTAGATTTGAACAAAAGTGTATATGAGCTATACAGTCAGCATCCTGAAATTGTACAAATCATGCAAGATATCGGCTTTAAGGACATTGCAAATCCTGCAATGCTAAATACAGCCGGTAGATTTATGACAATTGCCAAAGGTGCAGCAATGAAAAATATCGATATGGATATTATCAAGCAAGCATTTGAAGCTAAGGGCTTTAGAGTATTGGTCTAAGTTAAGAAGGAGGAAAGTTGAATGAGTGAAATAATCAACAACAGAGAATACAGACAAAAGGTGCTTAAGGATCTAATTAAGGAGCTTCATGAGGGTAAGGATCCTGAAGAGGTAAAGAAAAAGTTCCAAGAGGTATTTGAAGGAGTGGCAGCCAAGGAAATATCTGACTTAGAAGCGAGCCTTATCGCAGAAGGCATGCCTGTAGAGGAAATACAGAGCTTATGCGATGTCCATGCATCGATTTTTAAGGGTTCTATAGAAGATATTCACAGAGAGGATTTTAATGCTGAGGCTCCTGAGAATACACCAGGACATCCAATCCACACTTTTAAACTGGAAAATAGAGAACTTGAGAAGCTTATAGATGAATCCATCATGCGTAATTTAGAAGCATACAAAGGGAATGCTTCCCAAGACAGCAAGAACAAGCTATTAACTGATATAAATGCACTATTGGATATAGGTAAACACTATAGTAGAAAAGAGAATATACTTTTTCCATTTCTCGAAAAGTATGGAGTGACAGCACCTCCAAAGGTCATGTGGGGAGTAGATGATGAGATCAGAGCCGCCATCAAGGAGGCAAAGTCCAAGCTTCAGGGAGACGAAGCAGAGGCAGTAACTTCTATTGAAGAGGCAGTAAATAAGGTTAAGGAAATGATATTTAAAGAAGAGAATATTCTTTTTCCTATGGCTCTAGATACCTTGACTGAAGATGAATGGCTAAATATTGCA
>JARBUB010000095.1 GCA_029239905.1 Clostridia bacterium | reverse complement strand
TGCAAGAAGTGTAAAATGTGCTTGAAGGTAGGATGCCCAGCAATATCCTTCAAAAACGGAACTTCATATATTGATCAATCAATGTGCGTAGGCTGCGACGTTTGTATGCAGGTATGCAAGTTTGACGCGATAGTAAAGGTTGGTGAGCAATAATGGGAGAAGTAAAAAATATACTTTTGGTAGGCGTAGGCGGTCAAGGTATCATATTAGTTAGTAAGATGCTGATTGCGGGACTTATGAAGGCGGGCTATGATGTAAAGATGTCCGAGGTTCATGGTATGGCGCAAAGAGGCGGAAGTGTTACGACACAAGTAAGATTCGGTGAAAAAGTTTACTCATCAATCATTGGAAAAGGTCAGGCTGATATATTGGTATCCTTTGAAAAGATGGAGGCTGCACGTTGGATTGAATATCTAAAGCCAAATGGAAAGGTTGTAGTAAACAACTTTGAAATTCCTTCAATGCCAATCGCAACGATGAAGGCTGAGTATCCACAAAACGTTATTGAAGCCTTAGAGAAGGAATTTACAACTACAACACTAGATGCTACTCAAGCAGCTATTGAAGTAGGAAACATCAGAACTCAAAACATCGTATTATTTGGTGCTTTAGTAAAAGCTCTTGGATTAAATGATATCGACTGGATAGAAATACTCAAGGAAAACTTACCAGCAAAGATGGTAGATATCAATTTAAAAGCATTTTTAAAGGGAACAGAACTTTAGAAGAATTCTAAAAGAAGAAGCATTGCTTCTTCTTTTTTTTTAATGTTAAATAAAGTCTGTCGCATAAAGTAATAATATAAATATTTATGGCTTTTTTTGTCAGAACATGATAAAATCATATAAATTAACAAGGGGGGTAGGTTAAATGAAAATAGGAAGTAAAATCACGTCTTTATTATGTGTAATCGTGATTGTGTCGTTGACTTCGGTTGGTTTATTTACCTATATTAAGTCATCACAGGTGGTTTATAATCAAGCGAAAGGTGAAATGATGCTTGTAAACCAAAAAACAGGAGAAACGATGAATGCATTATTGTCGAAGGAAGTATCAGCAATGAATACAATTGCAAGACAAAAGGCAATCATCGATTTCTTATCAACTGACATCAGCATGAAAACATCACCGGAATATGCAAATGCTACAGAAGAAATCAGTAAAAGTCTTGATACTTATGTGAAGGATTATGGTAATACAGAACATATTTTTATAATCGATAAAAGCGGTTTTATTGTTGCTGATAGTGACAGAAATCTTATCGGTAAGGATCTAAATGATCGTGAATATGTAAAGGATACTCTAAACTCAGGAAAATCAGTTATAAGTAAGGTGCTAATTTCTAAATCAACCGGCGCACTAGTTACTGCTGTAACCTATCCTATCACAAAGGAAGGGAATCTATTGGGGTTTGTTACCAGCGCAGTTTTGGTTGACAGGCAGTTTTGGTTGACAGTTTCTCCAGTATTATGACAAATATTAATATCGCAGGCAGTGGAACAAGCTATGGATATTTAGTAGATTCAACAGGTATGATGCTTTATCATCCGACTAAGGATAAAATAGCAAAGCCAGTTGAAAATGCTTCTATTAAAGCTGTTGTAGAAAGACTTCAAAAGGGTGAAACCGTTAATGCTGATTTTGCTGAATATCTCTTCAACGGAAAAGAGAAGATATCAGTGTATCAAGTAATTCCAGGTGCTAACTGGATTATGGTTATTGCAGCTGACGTTGCAGATATCCATAAGCCAATTAATGAAATGAATAAGGCAATTATACTTATTACAGCACTAGTTGCCGTCTTATCAATTGTATTAGGTTATTTGTATTCACTTACAATTACAAAACCTATAAAGAAACTGACTCAATTGATTGAAGTAACAGGCAGTCTGAACATTACAAATGATGATAGCTACGACTATCTTCTTAAATACAAGGATGAAGTTGGAATAATGACGAAGTCAGTAGCTATTATGAGGAAATCACTACGCGAAATGGCCACTCATCTAATAAATTCCTCAGATGTACTATTTGGCAATGCGGAATCAGTTAAAGGTTTAGTTGCTGCATTAATAGATACTACAAATGATACCCTGGCAGCAACACAAGAGTTGTCTGCAGGAATGGAAGAATCAGCTGCATCAATTGAAGAAATTAATGCAACGTCAGATGAAATTGAAGATTCTGTAAGCTCAATATCTGAACGTGCGTCAGAGGGAGCAGCAGCTTCCGGTGAAATCAGCCAGAGAGCAGAAAAGCTGAAGCAAGCATCTATAGAAAGTGCAGCTAATGCTAAGAAATTATATGCCGAAGCAAAAGAAGAGCTGGAGGATGCAATTAAGGAATCTGAAGCAGTATCTGAAATTAATATGCTGGCACAGGCAATATTGCAGATTACAGAGCAAACAAATATGTTATCATTAAATGCCGCTATTGAGGCAGCAAGAGCAGGAGAAGCTGGCAAGGGCTTTGCAGTGGTAGCAAATGAGATCAGACGATTGGCTGAACAGTCATCTGCTTCAGCATCAAGCATACAAGCAGTTGTTACAAAGGTTCAGGCTTCTGTTCATAATCTATCAGACAGTGCTACCAATGTACTTGGTTTTATCGATAAAGAAGTAATCAAGGAATTTGAGGAATTTGTAAATACAGCGGATCAATATAATAAAGATGCTACCATGTTTAATGACATGATGGTAGACTTTAGTGCCACATCTCAGGAGCTAAATGCTTCCATAACAAATATTACAAACTCCATCAAAGAAGTTACTACAGCAGTTAATGAGGGAGCAGGCGGAGTAGAAGATATCGCAAGCAAGAGCAATGACATTGTTGAAAAGACAAACGATGTGAATAACATAAGTGATATCAACGCAAATAGTGCAAAATCACTAAAAGAACTTGTTTCTAAATTCAAATTATAAACTACTTAACTGCCACTAAATGTGGCAGTTTTTTTTAGTAATATTAGGGATGATCACTGGTTTGTTCATTAGCATGCAAAACCTTGGTCATGCTCTATTTTTTTTATGATATAATATAAACATTATATCAATTGGAGGGGTCTTGATGTCATCAGAACATAAGTTATGTGCCTGTCCCTTGGATTGCTTCGATATATGCAGTATGAGGGCAGAAATTATAAATGGAAAAGTAATTAAGCTGGAGGGGAATAAGGATCATCCAGTAACGCAAGGCTTTATATGTGAAAAGGGTAGAAAGCACATTGAAAGAATGTATAGCCCCCTTCGTATAAAGCAGCCCATGAAGAAGGAAAATGGTGAGTTTGTTGAGATAAGCTGGGATGAAGCAATAGATACAATTGCTGGTAAGCTAATGCATTACATAGATACCTATGGGACGCTATCAATTGCCCAGTATAATGATGGCGGAGCAGGGGGGCTGCTCAAAAATGTTGAAAATCTATTCTTTGATTACCTGGGAAATGCTACCTTGTTCAAAGGAAGCCTATGCTGGGGTGCCGGCATTGCCGCCCAACAAAGTGACTTTGGACATGTAAAAGGACATTCTCCGGAGGATATTTTAAACGCGAAAACCATAATTATATGGGGAAGAAACCCTGTAGAAACAAATATGCATCTTGTGCCATTCATTAAAAAGGCAAGTGAACAAGGGGCAAAGGTAGTTTTGCTTGACCCTATTACGACAGGGACAGCTGCACTTAGCAACTGGCATATACAACTTAAGCCTGGAGGTGATGCAGCCTTTGCCATAGCAGCTGCTAAATATATGATTGAGAGTAAATTATATGATGAAGCATTTGTGCAAAACAACACAAGGGGATTTAATGAAATTAAAGCGTACATGGAAAGTTTGAACTACAAAGAGCTGTTGGAAGTATGTGGTTCAGATTTAGAGTCTGTTAAACGCTTTGTTGAGCTTCTGACAAGTAAACCAGCGACAATATATATTGGGTATGGCGTACAAAGGTATAATAACGGAGGAGTCACTGTAAGAGCTATAGACATGCTAGGTGCACTTGCTGGTATTATTGGAATATCTGGCGGTGGAGTAAACTATGCAAATAAAATTTATGGTGATTATATAAATTGGAAAGCAGTAGCACCAAAAACAAAGACTAACCACAGGTATATCGCAAAGTCAAAGTTTTCGGTGGAATTGTCTAACCTAGATAATCCAAAGGTAAAAGCAATGTTCATCAGCCGATCCAACCCAGCAGTACAGCTTCCAAATGCATTAGAAACAGTTGCTGCGCTAAACAAAATAGAATTTAAGGTTGTGCTGGATTACTTCATGACTGATACTGCTAAATTAGCCGATATTGTACTTCCTGTAACATACTTCATGGAGGAAACAGATATTGTATATTCAAGTATGTGGAATGGCTGCATGTTTTACAATGAAAAGCTGGTAGATAGATATTTTCAGACGAAGCCCGAATATGAAATATATAGTTTATTAGCAAAAAGACTGGGAATAAATGAATTTCCTCAAATGAATGAAATACAATGGATAAACGTATTATTGAGTGGTTCCGATAATCATACCATAAATATAGATCAACTAAAATCAGATACTTATATCTTTGCAGAAGAGGCGAAGGCTATACCTTGGTCCGATCATAAATTTAATACTGCTTCCGGGAAGTTTGAATTTCCGGATGTATTTACTCTACGAAAGTTCATGGAAGATGCGAAACAGAAAAACGAGGGACATTTTCAGCTTCTTACAGTCCATACACGAGAATCTCTGCATTCACAGCACTTGATGACATCAAAAATTACATATCCGGAAGTTTTTATATGTAAGGATGATGCACAAGGTCTAGATGTTTGTAACAAAGAAATTGTTAGATTGCAAAACCAGTTTGGCAGTTTAACAGCAGAAATAGTTATTTCTGACAAAATTCAAAAAGGTGTTCTTTATATGAAAGAGGGCTGGTGGTTCAAAAATGGAGGCAGTGTAAATAATCTGACTTCCCACGAACTAAGTGATATTGGAAATCAGGCCACTTATAATGAATGCCGCATAAAAATAATTAAGTTAGGTGCTAATAATGAATAAATTTCTAAAGAATCTTAATGAAGAACAAAGAAAAGCAGCAGAGATACTGTCTGGACCATGTATGGTATTAGCTGGGCCTGGAACGGGTAAGACCACAATTATAATTCACAGACTGGCACAGCTTGTTCAATCAACGATAGTAAATCCTGAAAATCTATTGGTTGTAACCTTTTCAAAGGATGCAGCTGCAGAAATGAAGACTAGGTTTGTGAAATTTGCAGAAGAGCATAAAGTAGCAAATAGTCGCCAAATAGGTGAAATTACATTTGGTACGTTTCACTCAGTATTTTTCAAGATACTCCGGCAGTATGAGAGCTATAAGCTTGAAAACCTGCTTGATGAAGGTGAAAAGTTTATGCTCATTAAGAATATCGCAAGAAAGATGCAGCTGGATTTTTGTGAGGATGATGATCGAATAGGCGATGTTATAAACGATATTGGATATTTGATGAATACCATGGCGGATTCTGTGACTTATAAGCCTGAATCATGTACAATTGATGAATTTAGAGCAATTTTTGAGAGCTACTACACAATAAAGCATAAGCAAAATAAATTTGATTACGATGATATGCTGACAGACTGCTATTATCTGCTGAGAAACAACAAGAGAGTACTTGATGAAGTAAGGTCTAAGTTTAAGCATATACTGATAGATGAATTCCAAGATATAAGTCCAGTTCAGTTTGAAACGATTAAGCTCATCGCTAATCCGTTAAACAATTTATTTGTAGTCGGGGATGATGACCAGAGCATCTACGGCTTTAGAGGGGCTGCTCCAGGCATATTAATGGAATTTGAAGAGCTTTACCCAAATAGTGCTAAGGTTATTCTTAAACAAAACTATAGAAGCACAAAGCATATACTTAATTGTGCCTTATCTTTGATCGACAATAACAAGAATCGTTACGAGAAAAGATTACAGCCCACAAAAGAACAGGGTATTATGCCAGTTATTACAACCATGAAGGATTTTGAAGATGAAGCACGGTTTATTGCATGTAAAATCAAAGAACTTAATGGGGCTGGCTCAAACTTATCTGATATCGCTGTAATATATAGGACCAATCTACAATCGAGGGCTTTGGTTGACGCCTTTATGGATCATAATATACCGTTTATTGCTGCTGACGGAGCAGCTTCCATTTATAATCACTGGGTGTTCAAGGATATTATTGCTTATCTTCTTCTTGCAGTTGGTACAGGTGGAGAAAAAGAGATTGTTAGAGTTCTGAACAAGCCCAAAAGGTACATCAGCAGGGATTCTATCGCCACAGCAATGAAACACAATGGTGATTTGATTTCTAATCTTATAACCTACTGCACATTAAATGGAAGACAAGTGAATATCCTCATGGATTTTCAGCATTGCATCAAAAAGATGAGCGGCATGAAGCTGAAGGAGGCTTTTAAATACATTAGGGGATATATTGGCTACGAGGAGTATTTAAGGGATTATGCAAGCAGCAAGGGCATAAATGTTAGGGGCTTGCTGGAAGCCTTGGAGGAAGCTGAAAATGCAGTGAAAAACTTTAATGATATTAAAGAATTTCTTCAGCACATCGAAGAGGTATCATTAACAACAAAGCAAGCCAAGCATAAGACGAAGCAACAAGACTCAGTCAGGCTTCTTACAATGCACAAGGCAAAAGGCTTGGAATTTGATGCAGTTTTTATTGCAGGAGCAGTTGAGGGATTAAACCCCTATGAGGGCAGTGATAGCTTAAGTAATGAGAGCTTAGAGGAAGAACGAAGGTTATTTTATGTAGCGGCAACAAGAGCCAAAAAGCTTCTGAATATATCTATTCCGAAGGAACGATACAATAAACAAGTCAAAGCCTCACGTTTTGTTGATGAAATATTGAACATTGATTTGCAGGAGAGCTTAAATCTGCAGGTGGGGCAAAAGGTGTATCATAAGATTTTTATGGAGGGTACAATAACGAATATCTCCAAAGTAAAAGATACAACCAAATTAATGATAGACTTCTATGGTGCCCATAAGCAGCTTGATTTAAAGTTATGTCTGCAGAATAATTTATTGGTAATCAAATAAGAAAGATTTCATTAGAAGTCTTTCTTATTTGATGATACCTACATTGCCTATTTCTACTTTGGTGCTTACCTTAATATCAGCTTTTGGGTACATTTCTTTCCAATCTATACTTTTCCAATAGTCATAGTATTTAGCTCTAATCATATCACCAATACCTATGGGATCGCAATTCACTGTTTGCAGTTTCTTTATTATTTCATTGCTCATAGTGGTCAAATTATCTCCAAATGTCTTCTCCAAATCCGTTTGTACTTTCGGGTCCATTGTATCGTCCCACTCAAATTCGTCAATGTTACATTTGTATTTCATATTTATCTCTACACTTGGTATGCCTTCTTCATCAAAATTAATACTAATTTTCCTTTTTGGTTTAAACATGGTAACTGCGACACCTTGTTTATCGCCATCCTTGTCTGCAAATTTTGGGTCAGAGAAGATAAAATCTGAATTGTTTAATTGATTCATCAACCCAATCAGTAAGTTAGATTCCTTATTATTCAATCTTCCCGACATCTTATCATCAGAAAAAAGTGCGCAGCCTGTGATTTTGATTTGTTCATCTTCTACTTTAACCATTGGAACAATGGGATCTAATCCTGGAGCGAAGAAATTAATATCAAAATCAAATACCTTCGTATTTGGAATATTTGAAAGCTTAACGTTATTCTCCAATAGTTGATATATATAAAATGAAACCCTTGGTTTGCTTTTAAATTCATTGGCTTTTTTTAGCAGCTCTCCAGGTGAACCTTCAGTAATAACGACAAATGCTATAGCTGGTAGTGTTACATCCCTCTGAAAGATTTCCAATAAATCATGGATCCCTTTTTTAGCCAAACTGTCAGATATCAGCACTTGCTGAACTTTTCCACCCTCAATTAATTTTGGAGTCATCAATCTCATGTTATTCCTTCCACCTCTTGTTAAGCTACTCTTAGTAGTAATGATATCCACGCTACCTTTTTCGACTCCCCCAATAACAGGGTATGCAGAAGTAATCAGAAGCTTTCCATCTTGCGATTCCTCTATTCCATAACTTAATGTAAAGCCTACCTGTTCAAATACTCTCTGATCCCAACAGCCAGATAGGAGTAGAGAGCAAACTATTAATATAGTAACCATCTTAAGAAGCTTTTTCATTGCTTTTATTCCCCCGTTTTATAAACGATAGTATATAACATATAAATATATAAGCAACATAACCTGTTGAAATATAACCCAATTGATCAAATAAACTTCTCAATTGAACCATATTCTCCGGCAAACGGCTTAGCAGAATGACTATTATTGTAAAACTCCATATAAGTATTTTACATTTTGGTTTGTTATTTTCTATATTAAATAATCTTTTGAGGCTGTTATAGGCACAGAAATAATACACCAAAACTGTTGAAAGCATAATAGGAAACCAAAGTGATATGAAGAATAAATCAAGTCGTTCAAATATTGGGGCTCTATAGGCTCTAGCCAATGAAAAAATAGGGTATAACAGCTGTTCTAGCATGACTTCACCAAAAAAGCCGGTAAGCATAACTATTGTAATGAGATAAAAAACTATTGTAAAAGTATTGGCATATAGCGTACTTCGTAAAAGCTTTTTCTTGTCTTTTATATATGGATAAATAAAAGTTAATAGCTCATAGCCAATAAAACTTGTAAAGGGAGAAAAAGAGACTTCAACTATTTTTTTTATACCTGAAACACCAATAGGCTGGAGAAATGTGAATCTAAAATACTTAATTAACAGTAAATAATAAAGAATAACAAGTATAAACAAAACAACTTGTGCGGCAGCGTATCTGCAAATATATTTTAAGCCATACCAGCTCAAATATATAATTGGAATTATTATGAAGCTTGTCAATACCAACGGGGGAGTGAGTCTAAGTGCAGACATTCTGATAACATCATTAAAATTTCTAAGTGATAGAACAGTTGTGTAGGTTAAATAAACAATAGCTGCAACACTAAAAAATGTACCTATATATTTACCAAAGATTATATTGTTAATTTCTATTATAGAAAGATTATTAAACCTTTTTAGTGTTGCAACGATTAAGCAAATTATTAGCGATGTTATCATACCTGCTAATATGATCGCTATCCATCCATCGTGGCCTACATCTTCGGCTAAGGTTGAAGCCATCGAAAGTATTCCGAATCCAATCTGACCAGACACCACAAATATAAATACCTGGTTGGCGCTTATTTCATTTGACTTATTCATCATCGTTTTCCCCCCCTGATTTTATCTAAAGGTTTGGCTGTGCTAGGGCGTTTCCTCATATTTTTAAGCTGCGGTCTAAGTAGGATATCCTTAAAATCACTGCGATTAAAAGGAAACATAGGCTTAAAGTATGGTTCACCCATTGACTCTAATACAACCAGATGAGCAATTAAAAAAACACCGCATATAATTACACCTATAATTCCAAATATAGATGCAAAGAACATAACGATAAATCTAATATATCGTATTGTAAGTGCCATATCATAGTTAGGAATTAAAAAGGAAGCAATTGCAGTTATAGCAACTACTATTATAATAATGTTGCTTACGATACCTGCATCAACTGCTGCCTGACCGATAATCAAACCTCCAACTACACCAACTGATGCTGCAATATAAGTAGGCAGCCTTATGGTAGCTTCTCGAAGCATTTCTAATGTAGTTTCCAAAATTAATACCTCTATAATTGGAGGAAACGGAACCCTTGCCCTCGATTCAGCTAAGGGGATTAGTAAATTAAGCGGTATCATATAATAGTGATAGGACACTATAGCAATATATAAAGCAGGTAAAAAAAGCGCAATTATCAATCCGAAAAATCGAAGTAATCTATTTAAAGAATGGACTGCCCAATTTCCTAGATAATCATCTGGTGCTTGCATGAAAGAAAAAAAGGAAACTGGTGCAATTAAAACAAATGGAGTTCCATCAACGAATATTGCTAACTTGCCCTCTAATAAGTTGGATACAACCTTATCAGGTCTCTCAGTTGCCAAGTAATGTGGAAAGGGCGTTATCTGGTTATCCGCTATGAGTTGTTCAATGGATGCAATACCAGTTATTTCGTCGTAATTAATATCCTTAACTTTTTGGTGCATAGTCTCCAAAATTTCTGGATTGGTAATTCCCTCGATATATGCGATGGCCGCTTTTTGGTTAGTAATTTCTCCTAAAGTAAAAGTTTTAAACTTTAATCTATCATTTTTTATTTTTCTTCTTAATATAGAAATGTTTGTATTTATTGACTCGATAAAGGCCTCTTGTGGCCCTTTTACATTCTTCTCAATGGTTGGTTCAGAAATACTTCTTTTCTCTACTTTTATAACACTTAATGAAATAGCTACATCGAAGCCATTGATAAATATAACTGTTTTACCGCTTAGGATGTCTGTAACTGCTAAATTAAATTCATTAGATATGCTTACACTAGCAACGGGAAGCCTTACTGTTTGCATATTTTCATCAAACACTTCTGTGCTGTTAAGCTCTTGCAATTTAGGAATAATATCTCTTTGAAGCAGGTTGATATCGGTCAAGCCCTCAACATATATTATCAAAGTAGGACAGCCATCTTTAAGATGAGTTCTCTGTCTTTTGATATCAGGACAATCTAAAAACTTGTCATTTAAATCAGAATAATTATCTTCTAGTCTATTAGATAATAGTTTTTGCATATTTTCCCCACGCTTTTTATAAGATAAATATGGTATAAAATCAAATAACAATAATAATTACTAGATATATCATTCCTAAATTTGAATGAAATTATCAGATATAGTACAATAAGATATAAATAACGAGGAGAATAGATGTAATGATGAAGGTTTCTCTTTTACAAATGAATATAATACCAGGGAACTTGATTGCAAACAGAGAGAATGCTGCTCAGCTGATTAATAAAGCTGCATTGCAGCACCCGGATACTGTTGTGCTGCCAGAAATGTGGACTACAGCATATCAGTTGGAGGGCATATCAAGTATTTGTGATAAGTATGGTGAGCCTACAAATGATATGATTGGAGCAATTGCAGCTGAAAAGAAAATCAATATTGTTGCAGGTTCTTATGCAAGCTTAGAAGAAGAGCAGGTATTTAATACTGCATATATATTT
>JARBUB010000340.1 GCA_029239905.1 Clostridia bacterium | reverse complement strand
AGGGCCATGTTTGCATTTTGTTCAACCAAAAGGATGGTGGTGCCTTTTTTATTAATATCTTTAATAATTGCAAAAATCTCTTTAACAATGATAGGAGCAGGTCCCATAGAAGGCTCATCCAGCAAAAGCAGCTTTGGTCTTGAAAGAAGAGCCCGTTCAATCGCCAGCATCTGTTGTTCTCCTCCGGATAAGGTACCTGCAAACTGATCTTTCCGCTCTAGAAGTCTTGGGAACAATGAAAACACATTCTCTAAATCTTTCTTCACTTCGGATTTATCATTTCTTGTAAAAGCACCCATTTCAAGATTTTCCAAAACGCTCATGGATGAAAAAACCCTTCTTCCCTCCGGAACATGTGAAATGCCTAACTTAACAATATTGGATGCAGAACATCCATGAAGCGCTTGCCCGTGATAAAGTATTTTACCGGTTTTAGCTTTTTCAATGCCTGATATTGTACGGAGGGTAGTGGTCTTGCCGGCAGCGTTTGCACCGATCAAGGTTACAATTTCGCCCTGGCTGATCTTCAGATTTACATTTCTCAAAGCATGAATAGCACCATAGTAGACATTGAGATTCTGTAATTCAAGCACTGTTATTCACCTCCAAGATAGGCTTTAATGACCTGTTCAATATTTTGAACTTCATTTGGTGTTCCACTGGCTATGAGCGTGCCATAATCAAATACAAATACTTTGCTGCATATACCCATTACTAGAGACATGTCGTGTTCGATCAGTATAATTGTAAGCTTAAATTCATCCTTGATCCAGTCAATGAGGGTTGTAAGCTCTTTTGTCTCATTGGAGTTCATTCCTGCTGCAGGTTCATCCAGCAAGAGAAGCTTTGGCTTGACAGCAAGTGCTCTTGCAATTTCAACCTTTCTTTGTTCTCCATAAGGAAGGCTGTATGCAAGCTCGTCTTGTGTTCAAAATACTATCTGCTTATTTGGTAAAAGCTCTGGAAAGATTCTAGTCTCTGCTTTTACAAAATACATCATTCCATATTCCAGGAACAGTGAAACACTTATTGCTGTGATCAATGCAGCTATTCTCGTAGAATTTCTTACCGGCTTGTACGCGACCTTTTCTATCAATACACCGAGCAAGGCACATAGAAGCATTGATATGATCAGGGCAGGAAAGAAACCGACATGAAGGAAGGCGGTGAAGGCAAAGCCTTTATACGCGCCTATCATGTAAATGTCTCCGTGTGCAAAGTTGATTAGCTTAATGATTCCATAAACCATGGTATACCCTAGGGCGATCAATGCATAGATACTGCCAAGAGATATCCCGTTTATGAATTGCTGAATCAGTTGTTCCATTTAGTTCATCCCATTCATAGTATAAGGATGCAATTAGGAGAAGCGCTCCTAATTGCATCGGAAATAGATTTATAGCTTATGATTCTAGTTTTTTGAGGAAGGTAGGCTTGTCGTCAACGGCTTGAAGTATTGTAAAAGCCTTTACAGGGTTATGAAATTCATCTATTGAAAGTGTACCTGTTATGCCTTTAAAGTCATTGGTTGATGTCAGGGCATCCTTAAGCTTAACAGAATCAGCAATGCCTGCTCTTTCCAAGGCATCCGCAAGGAAGTATGCAAGGTCATATCCTAGTGCATTGAATGCATCAGCGTCTTTGCTGTACTTTGTATTAAATGCTTCCTTAAACTTAACAACATCAGTTGCATTATCCATAGAGGAGTAGTGATTTGTGTAGTAGACCTTATTTAGAGCAGCTGCCCCTGCAATTTCTATGAACTTTGGAGAATCGAAGCCATCACCGCCAAGAACAGTTGCATCAAGGCTTAGCTCTCTGGCCTGTTTTATAATTAAGCCAACCTCTTCGTAGTACCCCGGAACATATAATACATCCGGGTTTTTAGCCTTCATATTTGTTAAAACTGCTTGATAATCAGTATCTTTAGCTTGATATGCTTCTTCTGAAACTACATTTCCACTAAGCTTTGTAAAGGTATCTTTGAAGTTCTTTGCAAGACCTTTGCTGTAATCGCTTGTATTATCAACAAGTACAGCAGCATTTTTTAAGCTTAGATCATTAATTGAAATGAATCACTAAAGCAGGTTTTGAAAATATATTCCCTAACCTTGCCATTGCTATCTACGGTAACATCATCTGCTGTTGCTGACGCAGATATTAGCGGAACTTTGTTTTCGTTGGCTGCAGGTGATGCAGCCTTTGTGTTTCCTGAAGTTGCAGCCCCTAGTATAGCAACAACCTTATCTCTTGTTGCAAGTCTTGAAGAAACATTTGCTGCTTCTGCGTTATCAGATTTATTATCAACCTTTACCAATTCCAGCTGCTTCCCAAGCACGCCACCGTTTTTGTTGATCTCCTCTACTGCCAGTTCTACACCACTTGTCAAGCCTTGGCCATATGTGGCAACGCCACCTGACAGCTCATAATTTAAACCAACCTTTATTGTTTCAGGAACATCTGATGACACATCGTTGGTGCTTTGTGCACAACCTGCTAGTAGGGTTAAAGCCAGTAATAATGTTAAAAATAAAGATAATCTCTTTTTCATAATTTTTTTCTCCTCCCAAAATTGTTTTGTTTAATAGTGTGAAATAGTGATTTTGCATTATTAAATAAATTGCTTATAATGAAGATAACTCACCCCTAACTCTGAATAAAATAAATAAAAAACGCCTCTATTATGTATAAATATACATAATAGAGGCGCAATTAACACGATACCACTCTACTTTATAA
>JARBUB010000094.1 GCA_029239905.1 Clostridia bacterium | reverse complement strand
AGAAAGGCATTTTTCTATGCTTACTGAACAGACCTTAAGTTCCGGTGTTTTACATGTTGGATCAAAAGCTGAATTTGTAAGTATGTTGGCTGCCCCTTCTGCAAAGTGAAAAGGTATAAATACAACATCCTGCTCAACAATATCACTAACCTTGGCTTTTACCAATATGCTGCCTCTTCTTGAACTTACCTTTACCAGCTCACCATCTCTTATCTTTAAATTGATTGCTGTAGCAGGATTGAGTTGTACAAAGCTTTCTGGACTTTTTTTGTTTAAACCCTCAACCCTGCCTGTCATAGTCCTTGTATGATATTGATAGAGTACTCTTCCGGTTGTCAAAATCAATGGATACCTTTCATCAGGAAGTTCTGCACTTTCCTGATACTCAATACCCATGAACAAGCCTTTTCCCCTTATAAATGTATCTTGATGCAAATATGGCGTCCCTGGATGCTCTTTATTTAGACAAGGCCATTGAATTCCTTCAATTTCTAATCTTTCATAATCAATGCCTGCGTAAGTAGGCGTAAGGGCTGCCATTTCATCAAATATCTCTGATGGATTCTTGTAATACCTATCATAGCCAAGCTTGTTCATAAGTTTCATGATAATTTGCCAGTCTGCCTTTGCTTCTCCTGGTGCACTGATTGCTTTCCTAACTCTTTGAACTCTTCTTTCTGTGTTGGTGAAGGTTCCATCCTTCTCTGCAAAAGCTGCTGCAGGAAAAACCACATCTGCAAGCTGTGCAGTCTCAGTAAGAAATATATCCTGAACTACTAGAAATTCTGTACTTTCCAGTGCATGTTTTACATGATTTAGATCTGGATCTGATATCATAGGATTTTCACCCATTATATAGAGCATTTTAATATCTCCATGCTCTGCTGCGTGCATCATCTCAGAAACTGTTAAGCCACTCTTTGTAGAAAGAGCTTCTACGCCCCACAACGTTGCAAATTTGTCTGCTATTTCTTGACTTGTTACTTGCTGATACCCTGTGTATGTCCCAGGAAGTGCTCCCATATCACATGCACCCTGAACATTATTTTGTCCCCGAAGCGGGTTGACACCTGTGGACTCGCGTCCTATTTGTCCACATAGCATCGCTAAATTTGCTATATTCATCACATTATTTACACCTGTAGTATGCTGCGTAATACCCATGCAGTAAACAATGCTTCCTTTTTTTGCTTTTGCATAGAGTTTAGCCGCTGCTTCTATATCATCTACACTTACTCCACAAATCTTGGCAGCTTTTTCTGGAGTAAAGCTCTTGATTGTCTCTTCTAGCTTCTCGAAGTTTTCGGTTCTATCAGCTATAAATTCTTTGTTGTGTAGGTTCTCCTTTAATATAACATGCATCATCCCATTTAAAAGGGCAACATTTGTGCCTGGCTTTATTTGCAGGAACACCTCCGAATCATGTGCGAGATCTATTCTTCTCGGGTCTGCCACTACAAGCTTAGCCCCTTTTCTTACAGCCTGCCTAATTTTTGCTCCGATTACCGGATGATTTTCTGTTGTATTAGAACCGATTACAAAAATAACATCACTACCCAAAAACTCATTCATCCCGTTTGTCATGGCTCCACTGCCAAAAGTAGTTGCAAGACCTGCAACTGTTGCAGAATGTCAGAGGCGAGCACAGTGGTCAACGTTATTGGTCCCAATGACTGCCCTGAACATCTTTTGCATTAAATAGTTTTCTTCATTTGTGCATCTTGCAGAGCTCAAGCCTCCAAAGGCTTCAGCGCCATGTTCTTCTTTAATTTCCTTTATCTTTGAAACCACAGTATTCATGGCCTCTTCCCAAGTTGCCTCTACAAGCTTCCCGTCCTTCCTGACAAGAGGAGTTTTTAATCTGTCTGGATGATTTAAAAATCTATATCCAAATCTGCCCTTTACACATAAAAGACCTTCATTTGGAGCTGAATTAACAGGCTCTACGCCTACAACCTTTCCATCTTTAATCAATAAATCCATTTGACAGCCCACGCCACAATAAGAGCAGGTAGTTTTCACCTTTTTAATATCCCAATACCTAAACTTCTGAGGCTGCTTTGGCATTAATGCTCCGACAGGACATGCAGATACACAGTTTCCACAGGACACGCAGTTTGAGCTTTCAAAATCCTTATCACCTGCAACTGCTACGTGAGTTCCAAAGCCTCTCTCAGCTAGGTTTATTGCGCCTGTACATTGAAGTTCGTTATCTACTCTTACACATTTGCCGCAAAGTATGCATTTGTTGGCATCATAAGTAAAGAAAGGGTTGCTGTCATCTATAGAATAATTCTTTTTTTCACCGTTATAGCCGCCATCTTTAATGTCATAAACAAAACACAAATCTTGAAGAGTGCAATTCCCTGATTTTTCACAGGTCAAGCAATCAAGGGGATGGTTTTCCAGCATTAGCCTCAAGATTCCCTTTCTTGCTTCTATTACAATTGGAGTTTCCGTTTCTATTATCATACCCTCTGCTGCAGGAGTTGAGCAAGCTGTCATAAGTGCCCGGGCACCCTTGACCTCAACCACACATATACGACAAGCTCCATGGGCTGTCAATCTATCATCATAACAAAAAGTAGGTATATATATTCCATGTTTGGCAGCTGCCTGAAAAATTGTCTGTCCGGCTGCTACTTCACAAATTTGTCCATTCAATGTTATATTCATTTACTTCTTCCCTCCAATACAAAAGTAGTTATATAAATGCTATTACACTTTCTGCCTCACTAGCTCTAGTCCTATATCAAGTTTATCATATTCATACTTGTCTCCCTAAATAATTATAAAATTAACAAAAAACTCATAAATATAAAATTGGATAATATGTGTTTTCTACTAAACATTTTACATTAAATCAGAATGTGCAAAACATTTTCCTTCTTTTATGCTCTTACTATAACTTTCCATGAATGCTCCAAATTGTTCTTCCACACACTAATAAAGCATTTAATCAGTTATTAGCAAGAGGAGGAAAAGTATGAAAAAATTATGCAAGTCAGCAGTATTAATGTTCCTTATATCGATGCTGCTAAGCACACTAACCGGGTGCGCTGCTCAGGATAAGCTGGAGCTTCTCAATGCATTTGAAAAAACAGCCGACATACGTTCCTATGAAAACCGCTCATCCTTTGAAATTCAAAAGGTTACACTACAATCCACCATTGAGGAAGCCGCTATAATTGAGCCATTTGTCGATATGCTTAATGGCTTGAAGATGGATATGGATCAAAAAATTTCACAAAACAATGAGAAAACTGCTCTGAAAGCCCAGATAGATATGGCTGTCACCATACTAGGAACAACGGAGCAAACCTCAATGTGGATGGATTATGATTCCACAAAAACACCTCTTAGGATGAAAGGTATTATTAAGATTCCGGCATCTGCAGTAGGTATGATTCCAGGAACAGATGCAGGTAAAGAGTATCTTGTCATGGATGAATCCATATCGGAGGATACTGGAGTATTAACCCCCGACGCCTATACAGAGTCTCTAGAATCTGCGCAAGGCTTTCAATCACAACTACTCAATTTAATAAAACAATATGCCATCGACAGAGATCCCAACTTTGTCGTAGTAACACAACTGCCCGACCGTACCATCAATGGTGAAAAACATAAGGTATACCAATTAAAGCTGACTGACTCCTCACTTAAATCCTTATTGAAGTATATTTCTGCAGAGATACCGCAGGATGAAGGTACAAAAGAAATGATTAAGGAGTTTATATTGACTATGATGATGATGACAGAAGGCACAGAAGCAGGGGCAGATTTAAGCGATACCTTCGAAAAATTCAGAGATGGCTCCACAACCTTTAGTCAGGATCTCAGCAAGACACTGGAAGCTTTAGATGATGTCAAAATGTTGGGAAGTCAAGGTATTGTGATCGACTTTTGGGTAAATAGCCAAGGCTATATCGTCAGGCAGGATGGCATCATTGATTTGTTTATGAGCACTCAGCAGGTGGATAATGCGCTTGAAAAGCTTTCTCCAAGCGGAAACTATCCTGAATCCAATAAATCAGAATTCATAAATGCTACGGCTACCCTTAGTTTAAAATTCAGCAGTGAAACAAGCAGAATCAATGAGGCTATTACGATAGAATTTCCTGCTTTGACACCTGAGAATTCTGTCAATCTTAATGAAATTGGTGATTTTGATACAGGAAGTGCCAAAACCTTAAAGAAACAAGCAGGCAGCAAAAATACCATAGCTGCACCTAAGAGCATACAGGCTAGCAGCAATGCTGTTAAATACGATATAACGCCCATTATTATAGGTAATCATATAGTTCTTCCTTTAGAACCGGTTTGTAAGAATCTCGGAATCACATATAAGAAAAACAAGGACGGCAGCTATAGTATTACTTATGGTAAGAAAACTGTAAGATTCTCAAAAGGCAGCAATAAAATTACTGTCAACAAGGCATCCGCTACACTTAGCCTACCTGTGTCAATCATAGAGAACCGACTCTTTGTACCTCAAGAATTTGTTGAGCGTTATCTTGGCGGCAGAATAATTCTTAACAGGAATGATAAAACTGCAGCCGTAATCAGAAAATAGTTATAGTTTGCGTAAATGAAAATGCGTAAATATCAATTTCTGATATTTACGCATTAACTATGTACCTGACCCCATACCTTTATTCCGCATCCAAATTAGAATGTCCAGCTCTTTCAATGTAAAGCATAGGTACTTTTACTCCTGCTTCAAATGAAAGCCTGTCCATAATTTTGCTAGATTTTCATTTGGAATCCATGATGAATTATTTTTATCCTTTTTATATTCTGAAACAGGAGCTATAGAACCATCAGTTCTATCTCCCAGCCACGCCAAAGATTGGTTTATGTCTTTTAGTTCAATAGGTCTCTTTGACGCATTCGCTTTTTCGGGTAATCTCATCTTGATAACTTCTTTTAACCATGGAATTGCTAACTCATCAGTTTTCCCTATTTCATGCTCTGAATTTGGTTCATTTGCCAAGCACCATAGTGGTTCTTTTGTTATATTCTTACCAAACAGCTCATCAACTGCATCTTTTCTACGCTGCAAATCATTTTCCCCAGTAAACCATAATGCAGGTATTTTTAGTGCTTCATCATTTGGTTCTGAAACATAATATCCACCTTTTATAGCAATATATGTGATAACCCTTTCAGGCTTCCAGCAAGCAAATTGATAATTAAACTGCCCTCCGGCAGAAAAACCCCACATAGCCAAAGGAGCATGTTCTAATTCAGGATGCTTAGATTCCTTTGCAAAGCTTCCTAAAGCATTGAGCAATGCTTGGCCTGATCCATATTCCGCCTGCCAATATTCTATCTTAGAATCCTTTTCTGTTCGACTTTTCATATGGGAAGTCAATATTACAAACTCATTTTCTCTTGCAATATCTCTCCATATATCTTCGTACATCATAGGAATGCTGCTATATTCATAACCAGCACCTAGATATAATATACCCTTGTAGGTTTTTACATTTTCAGGACACCACATTGAAAACTTTGCAGAAGAATAATTATCTTTGTCAGTAGGCGTAGATGTATATGCATATGTCTTGTCCACTTCTAGAATCGGTGCTTGACTCGTACAAGCTGTTGCAATCACCATTATACATATGATAATCATAGCAACAATGTTAAACTTACGGATTGTTTTCATAACCTTGCCCCCTTAAATTCACTATTTTTACTTTCCAGATACTCAAGCCGAATTTCAACTGTTCTTTTTGCATCATATAAATCACCAAACCTGGATATTATTAAACAATCATTGCATATTATATGCTTGTCTGCATTTTATCGAATATAGTGATTATACTAAATATTCACTCATTTATTGTGAACTAAAAGTGAAATAAATATGAAATATATACCATTAATGTTTATTTATTCTACAGACTATCAATGGGTGCCAACTTATATAACCTTTTACCCCAGAGTTCATCTTATACTTCAACATAAAAAAGCAGACTAAGAATCGAAATTCCTAGCCCGCTTTAATATATTTGAAAGAACCGAGGGAATTAAACCCCTACTTGATTGTACAAATATAATAAGGATTTCTCTATTTGATAGAACCGAACCAATTTGCGTACTCTATAAGTATTTTTGCTGTTTCTTCGCTTATTCCCTTACCCGTTTGAGCCTCAACATAATTGATAAATGGCTTTATATTTTCTGCATTAAGCTTTGCCATTAAGCTTTCAAACATGCCCTTATTTTTGAGCATTTCTTTTTCATTTAGTTTTATGATTAAGTTTTCAAGTGTTTTTATTGTAGCTGTTACTGTAAATTCAATATTCTTAATCGATATGTTTCCTGCTTTGTCACTTGCTGTTATAGACATATGATGAATTCCAAAGGATAGTGTCTCTAAGTCAACAACGCAGGTGTTATCTGTTGCTATGTTATCTAGTTTGGTCTCTAAGGAAACCACACCAGAAACGTCATCTACTGCAGTATTTATTATATTTATTGAATTTATCCTTTCTAGGAAATCGCCATTGCTTATATTAGAAGTTATAACAGGAGCTGTCTTATCAATTGTAAAGCATACCTTCATCGTTGATGTATTGTTATCTCTATCAACTGCATTAACTTCAAGTGTATGGACACCTTCTGCAGTAATGGCTTCCCCATTGTAGCTGCTGCCATTTAATAATATAGTAACTACACCCTTATCAACTGATACAACTGGTATCACGTCTGTATTATATAAGCCCCCGTCAGCTACACCTGTGACTGTAATAATCGGTGGAACAGTATCTTTGATCCTAAGGATTTCTGCCGTGTTTCTGACCCTTATTCTAGGTCCTTGAGTATCAACAGAAGCTAGACCTATCGCAGTAACCTTATCGCCTATCAAAATCATAGGATCCCACTTGCCAGTCTTTAAAGGATTACCGCTGCCATCTCCAATATATCCGTCAACAAACACTCTTGCCATGCCGCTTCCGTCATCAATATATAGGTTCTGGGTATCCATGCTCTTTACTGTACCTTCTACTTTCACCAGCATTCCACCATTTCCAGACTCCATAGAAGCTTTAGTAGTCATCATTGTTGGTTCAATAGGATTTATTGAAGTATCAGTAACTGAGTATGCTGTAATCCTCAATTCTCTGTCACCCTGATATTCGTCTACAATACCAACAGCCTTGATCTTTTGTCCAACAATGATATCTATACCTGAAACAGGGAATAAATTGATGCCACCAGTTGCATCCTGAATATATATTGTATCAAAGAAAGCGTTGTCAGCAACTGATCTTCCTGCTGTAACTGTGCCCTCAACACAATAGACCTTGCCCATTTGTGCCGATCGCACTTCACTTATTGGTGATACAGGCATTTCTCTTTTTATTGAATCCAATATATTCGTGACGATATTATAGTTGCTGTTTTGAAGCTGTGTAGAATTATCCAGTTGAGCCTTCACTTCGAAGTCGGAAATATATACTGTACCGCCGATAAACATCTTCCCGCCACCATTTAGTTGTTCAACTGCCAACGCATATACGCTGCCTTGCGGTAGTGCAACGCCGGTTAAGTTTCTGTTTGAATCTATAGATTCTGTAGTGTCATGCCCTTTTACGAGCCATGTTGTCTTACCTGAATCAACAGCTGCCTGATCAAGGCTTATAGAGCAGCCACTATAGAAGCTGTATGTTTGACCCGGCTGTACCCCTGTTAAATATGGTGAGTTCATATTATAGTCATCAAAAGCAAGACGGAAGTTTTGGTTGTTCAGCTTTTGAGTATTATCAATTACCTCGTCATTATTGAATCTTGAGGTTACGCCAATACCTTCAAGTAGTTTATTCATTTGTGTAGAGGTTTGATAAACCCCTGTGCCGTCCTGATAATCGGCTATACCACAGACTAGTAGATTTCCGCCATTGTCGATATACCGCTTTACAACAGCAATATCTTCAACACTAAACTCCTGTGGCTGATAGGAAACTCCATTTGCACTTCCAGCTTTCTTTGCCGGTGCCGAGATAATCAGCAGCTTTACACCTCTCAACAACTCATCTGTAAGCTTTGTTTTTTCAATATTTACTATTATCTTCTCACTGTTTGCAATATTTGTGAAGTTACCTAGGTTATTTGCATAATATCCATTTACATAATCGTTAAAGTGAGATCCGTCCGCTATAACCTTTGTAATCAATGCCGGGTCGGTAACATCTAACTTTAATACATCTGTAAATACCTTTTCAACACCATTTATGGAAGCGATTAATCTCACATCAACACTATGCGTACCAGCCATAGTTGGAGTATAGTCAAAGCTATACGAGCCTGTGCTTAATGAATTAATACTACCTAATATAGGTGCAGTATTGATAACATTTCCAGCAATTGAATATACAAGGCTATTAATAATCATAGGTGCAGTTTCATTATTGAAGAGACTTGTTGTAACCTTCAAATTTTCACCCGTAATAGGCAATGTAGTGCTGGCTATGGTCTTTGAAATACCAGCTTTATCAACTTCACCAATCCATACCGGTGCAGTTACAGCAATATCCCTATCTGCTTCATCCACTCTTATATAATAATACGAGTAGTTAGGAGACAATGTAAATTCTACGATCTCCTTGCTTGTAGAAAGTACTTTGGACTCAACGATCATACCGCCATTTGATATTACGGATACCTTGCCAAGAGGCTCATTATCAGGGTCTTCCAAATCAACCCTTATACTGATGCTCTCAGGCTTTTGGTCAAAAATAGTACCCATTATCTCCCCGTTGAGAGTATATTTAATGCGTAGATTGTTATCCTCAGTTGCGTAGGTACGCATATTTCTCATTGCATCATATATATTATCTCTTGTCAGACTGTCTGTTAGTACGACTGTTTTTGCCGTATTGGCATCTCCCCACTTGCCCAAGTGGTTGTCTTGGTTGTTTGTAGGCGAGACATGCCAGCCCTTATCTAAGGCACGGGAATAAAATCCATAAGAAGGGAAGTAATTGCTGCTTCTAATAGCACCCTCTCCATTTCCAACTTCTATCAAGGAAATTTGTTTATCTATTTGTGGGTCGTAATTCGCAAAATCATTGAAATCACCAAAGGTTGATCCAGGGTGGTTAAACTGAGAAATTGAATCCGGCACCTGCTTCAAAACATCATAATACTGCTTCAAGCCATCTAGAGCCTTATACTTTGCAGTCTCTCGACTTTCAAAGCCTGGAGTATTGAATGTATTGATATGTCCTGTTCCGTTTGACCACGTCATTTCATAAGCGTATATACCAACAAAACCGCTGTCTGTGTAGTTATTTGCTGCAGTGCGACCGGCAGCCCACTCTAAACTCTTGCTGCCGTCAATTATAGTAGAAGCACTAGCATTGTCTAGTGAATTCGAGTGGTCTGTTACAGCTAGGAAATCCACCTTTGCGATACTTTTTGCGTAGTTATATGCTTCATCTATGGTACCCAATCCATCGGAAAAGGAAGTATGAGAATGAAGCTGTCCAAAGTATAAATTATAATCTACATTTTCTTTCTGCGTAAAGCTAAAGCTTGATACAGCACTATTCAACAAGCCTTCTGCTGCCGCATAAGCTTTTATTGTCGCTGGCAGCACAGTTAATTCAATAGGTGCTGTATAATCATTCCAAGTTGTGCCCTCATTTAAAGTATATTTGATAACAGAGTTGGCTGTACCACAGGATAATACAACCAGCTTATTTACAAGTACGGCACCGCCATTTGGACTGGCAGTAACAGCAGCAACCTGACCTTGTGCATAATTGAAGGTGGAGGTTACGCTGTTTGTCATGCCTGCTTTGGTTCCATAGGCTTTTAG
>JARBUB010000093.1 GCA_029239905.1 Clostridia bacterium | reverse complement strand
GTGATTTGGGACAAAACCACTGGGAAACCAATATGTAATGCAATTGTATGGCAGTGCAAGAGAACTGCGGATATGTGTGGTGAGCTAAAAGCAAGAGGGTTAGAATCCTATGTAAAAGCGAACACAGGCTTAGTAATCGATGCATATTTCTCTGCCACTAAAATAAAGTGGATTTTGGATAACGTTGAAGGTGCAAGACAAAAGGCAGAAGCAGGGGAGCTATTATTTGGAAATATTGACACCTGGCTTATTTGGAATCTGACAAGAGGCAAGGTGCATGTTACAGATTATTCTAATGCTTCTAGAACCATGCTTTTTAATATAAAAGAATTGAAATGGGATAAAAATCTGCTTGCAGAACTAGATATACCAAGCTCAATTTTGCCGGAGGTTATGCCTTCGAGTAAGATATATGGCTATACAGATCAAGGTATATTCGGGGGCAACCTAATACCTATTGCAGGTGCTGCAGGAGATCAGCAAGCAGCATTGTTCGGGCAGACATGTTACCAGCCGGGTATGGCCAAGAATACCTATGGCACAGGCTGTTTTATGCTTATGAACACTGGCAGCGATATGATTCTTTCTAAAAATGGATTGTTAACAACAATCGCTTGGAATGTTGATAACAAGCTCGAATATGCTTTAGAAGGAAGTATTTTTATGGGTGGTGCCACAATACAATGGCTCCGTGATGAATTAAAGCTCATTGATGAGGCAAAGGACAGCGAATACTACGCTGAAAAAGTAAAGGACAGTAATGGTGTCTTTGTAGTACCTGCTTTTGTAGGAATGGGAGCCCCTTATTGGGATATGTATGCGAGAGGCACAATATTAGGTCTTACAAGGGGTGCCAATAGATATCATATCATTAGAGCAGCCTTGGAGGCTATTGCATATCAAACGAGAGACGTATTGGAAGCGATGCAGCAGGATTCCAACATCGCTTTAAAGGAATTAAAGGTAGATGGCGGAGCTGTAGCAAATAACTTTCTAATGCAGTTTCAATCTGATATATTAGGAGTACCTGTTAGCAGGCCAGAAATTACAGAGACAACAGCTTTGGGGGCAGCAATGCTAGCAGGCTTGGCTGTGGGATTCTGGAGTAATAAACAAGAGCTTTCAGATAGATGGAGGCTAGATAGAATTTTTACACCAGATATGGAAATAGACTGCCGCAATAAGATGTACAAGAATTGGAAAAAAGCTGTATCAAGGGCCTTAAACTGGGAAAACGCGATAGAATAGGAGAAGTCATGTTTGGATATATAATGCCTGATAAGGCAGAACTAAAAATGAAGGAATATGAATTGTTTCGGGCATATTACTGTGGAGTGTGCAAGAGTATGGGAAGGAGCTTTGGACCCATATCAAGATTTGCACTAAGCTATGAAGCAGTATTCCTTGGTCTGCTTTTATCAGCAGTAAACAAGGAGAAGTCAGCGATGAATAGGGAGGCATGTTTTGCCAACCCTTTTAAAAAGAAGTGGATTGTAAAGAATAACAAATATGTTGACTTTGCAGCAGACATAAATGTCATTCTGACGTATTATAAATTAATAGATAACTGGGAAGATGAAAGACATTTTCCTTCCTATGCTGCAAAACTGGTATTTGGGAATGGTTATAAGAAAGCTTCAAAGGGTAATTCAGCAACCGATTTGGTTATTAGAAATGCATTGGAAAAACAAAGCAAACTGGAATTTGAGAAATGCAGTTCCATTGATGAAGCTGCAGAACCTACAGCAGTAATGATACGAGACATATTGCTTATTGGCTGTAAGGATTCAGATGTAAGCGTTCAAAGAGCTATGGAATGGCTTGGCTATAATATTGGGAAATGGATATACACCATAGATGCCTATGATGATATTGAAAAAGATATCAGAAATGACAGTTACAATGCTTTGCTGTTGAAGTATAATTATAATGGACAGTCTATAGAAGAATTTAAGAGCATGGTTAAGCCTGACATAGAAAGGGATTTGATTTATACTCTTAGCCAAGCAGCAAATACGATAGAGCTTTTGGATATGAACCAAAAGGGGATAATCGAAAATATTGTTTATATGGGAATGAACAGCAAAACAGATAATATATTGTGCAAGGATTGCAGTCAATGCAAACAGCATGCAAGCGAGGGAGCGAATAATTATGAAAAATCCATATGAGGTATTAGGGGTACGCGAAGGAAGCAGCATCGATGAAATAAAAAAGGCATATAAGGAACTGGTTCGTAAATATCATCCCGATCAGTACCAAAATCATCCACTATCCGATTTAGCAGAGGAAAAGCTGAAAGAAATAAACGAAGCTTATGATACCTTATCGAAGCAATATGAAGGCGGCAGTTACGCAAATAATAGCAGTGGTTATAGAGGGAATGACAGTTCATTTGCCCAAGCTAGAAATTATATAAATACAGGAAATATTATGGCAGCTGAACAACTGCTTGATAGAAGCGGCAACAGAACAGCTGAGTGGTTCTATCTAAAAGGCGTTATATTTATGAGAAAGGGCTGGTACAACGAAGCTCATACGAATTTACAGACAGCCTGCAGTATGGAGCCAAACAACCTTGAATATAGAAATGCATTAAATGCTATCAATAATTCAAACAGAGGATTTCAATCTTCCTCCTATAACAGAAGAGGTTATGGCAACGATCCAGACATGTGTCAAATTTGCTCATGTTTATATTGTGCAGATTGCTGTTGTGAATGCGGCGGCGGCGATTTTATAGGCTGCTGCTAAAGGAAGGGATAATATGAGTCGAAAAATAGCTTTTGGAGGAATTTTGACAGCCTTGTGCATAGTGCTGGTGTATTTAGCCGCATACTTACCCACTGGTAAGCTGGGGCTTTATGCATTGTCTTCAGTGACTATTGCAATTGCAGTGATAGAGCTGGATGTTAAGTTAGGTGTGGTGGTTTATACAGCATCTTCTATATTAATTTTCTTACTTACAGCCAGTATGAATGCACTGCTTTTATTCACTTTATTTTTTGGCAGTTATCCACTTCTCAAATATTATATTGAAAAGCAAAGAAGCGCTGTTATGGAGATGCTGCTAAAGTTTGGAGCTTTTAATCTTTTGGCAGTATTGAGCATCTTTGTATTTAAACTGCTGCTTGGGGTATCACCGATAAACTTCAGCAGTTTTTCAGTTTTGATAACCTTAGGGATCTTACTTGGAGGGCAGATTATATTTTTAATATATGATTATATTTTGTCTAGACTTATCGACTACTATATCAATCGAATTAGGTCAGCTGCAAACAAAAGATAAACCAGGAGGTTGTTTGAATGTGGGAAGGTAAAGTAAATGGAACCTATGTAAGAGAGTGGATAACAGAGAATTGTAAAGCGAATATCGTAATAATTCATGGGGTAGGAGAGCACTCGGGTAGATATATTGAAACCGCAGAGAACCTTTTTAAGCGGGGTTTTAATATATATACCGGGGATCTGCTTGGACATGGCTTAAGTGATGGGCATAGAATTTATATAGATTCCATGGATGATTATATGGAAAATGTAGCATTTTTTATAAGCAGAGTTGGAAATGAAAAACCTCTATTCATATTAGGTCACAGCATGGGTGGATTAATTGTACTTTATTATATGCTTACTAAAAAAGATCAAAAAGTAGAAGGAGTAATCGCTTCATCTCCATACATAAAAGATAAAATTGAAATACCTTTAATCAAACATTTTATTGGGAAAATGGCTGCTTCAACGTTTCCGAAACTTGGACTTGAGTCAGGACTAATGGGAGAAATGCTATGCAGAGACAAAAAAATTGCCAAGGAGTACGACGATGACCCATTAAGATGCAGCAAGATTACAGCGAGATGGTTTATAGAGCTAGGCAAGGCCAGATTTAATCTGTTATTAAAGAGGACGGACTTCGATTCTCCTTGCTTGATACTTCAAGCTGGTGAAGATGCAGTTATTGATGAAGAAAGTGTTCAAGAATTTTATGACGGAATAAGCTCAAAGGATAAGGAATTTATTATGTATGATAACTTTTATCATGAAATATTAAATGATCCTGAAAGAAGCAAGGTTATAGATAAGATTAGTTCATGGGTAAGCGAGAGAGTAGAGTAAACTCAGGGGCCGGTCTTTGTGCCAGCACGATTAAACATACAGAATTAATTTCTAGGAGGGTGTTGAGATGTCGGACAAGTATATCGAAATACAAAATAAGGCAGAGGAATATTTTAATGCAGGCTACAATTGTTGTGAATCAGTAGTACTAGCAGTATGCGATCATGAGGGAATTGATAAAGGAATGCCCTTAAAGATTGCAACACCTTTTGGAAGTGGCATGAGCAAGAACTCAAGCAATTGTGGGGCCTTGTCAGCAGCTTTTATTTCCATGGGAATGACAAATGGAAGAAGTAACAATGAAGATTCTAGAGATCCTTCCTATGTGCCGGCAGATATCATTTTCAACAAGTTTATGCAGAAATACAAGACTGTTTCCTGTGGAGAGATTACCTGCTTAAATATGAAAGATCCTGAGGTTATGGCACAGAACAAGGAAAGGCTGCATAAGGAAATCTGCGGCCCTATCGTTCGCCAGGTTACAGACTGGATTCTTGAAGAGCTTGAAAAATAGATAAAACTTATACATAAGATAATTTGGCTTAAGCTGAATTATCTTTTTCTCAAGCATTTTATATGGTAAAATTTTCATACATATTATAATGTGGTTGTAATACATTGTACAGGAGGGAGTAAAGATGGAGCATGTTTTTAACTGTACAGGTTATGAAATGCTTATAGAAAATGTTACAAATGCAGAAGGCTATTACCTTTATGATTCTAAGGGAAAGAAGTATATTGATTTTGAGTCCGGCGTATGGAGTATTTCTATAGGCCATAGCAATCAAGAACTTAATAATACGATTTTTGATCAGGCTGGCAAGATTATGCACTTAGGTTTTAGGTATTCCAGTCAGCTTGTTGAAATGGCAGCCAAAGATGTTATTGAAACACTGGATTCATTTAATGGGAAATGTGTGTTTCTATGCTCTGGAAGCGAAGCAGTTGAGCTGGCAGTTAAGGCTGCAAAGCATATTGTAAAGGACAAAATGCTGCTTACTTTTGACCTTTCGTATCTATCTGCATATGGGCAGTCAGGTACAAAAAATGATAAGGAATGGTATAAGCTTGACTTAAAAAAATGTATTGAGTGTAGTGGAAAAGAAGGGTGCAGTGTATGTGATATTGTAAATGAAATTCCCTTTAGTAGGATTGGAGTATTTGTATTTGAACCTGGAAACTCGTCGGGATTAGTCCTGCTTCCTCCGAAAGAACTTATACAAGAAATTGTAAAGAGAGTTAAAGCAGACGATGGTATAATTGTCGTTGATGAAGTTACAACAGGAGTCGGGAGAACAGGTAAATGGTATGGATTTCAGCATTATGATATCAAACCAGATATAGTAGCAATGGGTAAGGGTATAGGCAATGGCTACCCTATAAGTGTAGTAGCCATTGATGATAAGGTTGCAGAACTATTAGAAATCAACGGGTTTAGGCATTCACAATCACACCAAAATGATGCATTAGGATGTGCAGTTGTAAGCAAGGTAATCAGAATAATAAAGGATAATGAGTTAGTCAATAAGAGCAGTTCAAATGGGAAGTATCTTATGCAAAGACTTTGTGAATTAGAAAGTAAAACAGATGTTATCAAGGAAGTACGAGGCATTGGGATGATGATAGGAATTGAGTTCGTTTCAGATGCAAATATAATTTTAAAAGAAACTTTTGATTATTTACTGGAGAAAGGTATTATAGTCGGTTATAACCCTAAATTTAACTTTATGAGATTTTACCCGACACTAACCACAAGTATAGCAGATATTGAATACTTGTTGAGTTGTTTGGAAGAAGCCTTGCTTGATTAAATAATCTTGAAACAGAATGAGAAATAATTTGTATAAAGGGGTGTACTTATGATACATGGAAAATTGATAAACCTACGGGCTGTAAAGCAAAGTGACTTGGATGAATTAATAGTGTTACAGAGTGATGTGGTAGAAAGAGGAGAGTTCCTAAACCCAAACATCGTGAATGAAGTTTTATTCAAGAAAAATTATCAGGAAACAGGCTTCATGAATGAAGAATTTGGCAGACTATTAATTACTGATAAAAACGGAAAGCTTTTGGGAGATATTGCCTATTTTAAAGGGGTAGGGTATTTGCCTGGTTATGAAATCGGCTACAATATGTTCAAAAGAGAAGATAGAGGAAAAGGTTATACTTCTGAAGCACTTAAGCTTTTCGCGGCATATTTGTTTGAAGTAAAGACAATTCATAGATTAGAGGTACATGCAGATAAGGACAATATAGGTAGCCGGAGGGTTGCTGAAAAGAGTGGATTTACCTTTGAGGGTATCAAGAGGCAGGCAGTTTTTTCTAGAGGAAAATATTGTGATTTAGCAATATATTCTTTGCTAAGAGATGAATGCCCAAGCTTTACAGAGATGATTAAAGATAAATAAGAGTACATAAAAAGGGAGTAAATGATTTCATTTACTCCCTTTAATAATTTTATTACAGCTTATTGCTGCTGCCTAATACATTTCTCATCTTATGAGCTACCATAGCTTGCAATGCTTCTCTAGCAGGCTTTAAATACTGTCTTGGATCAAAATCACCTGGATTTTCTGCCAAATGCTTTCTAATAGAAGCAGTCATTGCTAATCTCAAATCTGTATCGATGTTAATCTTGCAGACACCAAATTGAGTCGCTTGCCTAAGGAGATTTTCAGGTACACCTTGTGCTCCTGCAACACTACCGCCGTACTTATTGCATAGCTCAACAAATTCTGGAAGTACTGTTGAAGCTCCGTGAAGCACTAGAGGAAAGTTAGGAAGAAGGTTTGTTATCTTCTCAAGTCTTTCAAAGTCTAGCTTAGGCTCGCCCTTAAATTTGTATGCACCGTGGCTGGTACCAATTGCAATAGCAAGAGAATCAACACCCGTTCTTTCAACAAATTCAACTGCTTGATCGGGATTTGTATATATAGCATCCCTGGCATCAACCTTGACATCATCCTCAACACCTGCCAGCTTGCCGAGTTCAGCTTCTACTACTACGCCTCTTTCATGAGCATATTCAACAACTCTCTTTGTTAATGAAATGTTTTCCTCAAAGGAGTGCTTTGAGCCGTCAATCATTACAGAAGTAAAGCCGCCATCTATACAGGATTTACATATTTCAAAGTCATCACCATGATCTAGATGTAGTGCGATAGGAAGTCCACTGTCTTCAACAGCAGCTTCTACCAGTTTCATCAAATAAATATGCTTTGCATACTTTCTTGCCCCTGCAGATACTTGAAGTATGATTGGGGATTTTTCCTCTTTTGCTGCGTCAACAATTCCTTGTATAATTTCCATGTTGTTAACGTTAAAGGCACCAACCGCATACCTGCCTGCGTATGCCTTCTTGAACATTTCCGTTGTTGTTACTAATGGCATAGTTAAACCTCCCAGTATAATAATATTATTACAGCACTGCAGCCTGAAATATTCAAAATGCGCGCTATAAATGGCAAATTTATGTACTATATGTTTTGCACGAAACATTTTACATTAAATCAGAATGTGCAAAACATGTTCCTGTGTTTATAAGGTGTATTTTTCACATCTTATATATATGTATTATACCAAAAAAACCTCTATTAATGACATGAGAGGAAAAATATTCAGGTACATTATCCATATTTATTTTTATGTTCTTTACCAAAGGAACGAATTTTCTTTCGATTAGCTTCAGCAGCATCAGAAACTTGCTTTGTGGGCTGTAGCTCTGGGGTCAGGAAAAGCAAGTTTCTTCGGAAGCACTTCTCTGGGTAGATGAAGCTTTTCTTCAGTAAGTTATTCCTTAAGTAAAGTGTTCAGTGTTTAATAGCATTTTAATCACATATATTGTCTTATTCAATGCCTTGTGCTAAAATCAGTAATGAAATGAATAGATGATTAGGTGTGTGCTGTTAGCAACAGCACCTTAAAAGGGAAATGGGTTTAAATCCCATGCGGTCCCGCCACTGTAAAGGTGAGCTTCCAATATGTTCCACTGAGGAAGGGAGACGAAGGTCTTACCACTTGGGAAGGATTAGGATAGCTATGAACCTGAGCCAGGAGACCTGCCTTATCGATTATGCAAGCCTACGGTAGATGGGAACGTGCATTTCGCTGATTAACAGTAGAAATATTACGATTCCTTCTAAATATAGAAGGAATCTATTTTTTTTCGGTGCACTGTAAATTTCAACCACAACACTACATATTGTAATTTAGGAGGAAAACAAAAATGAAAAAAGTTTTAGCATTTATCTTAGCTATCGTCTTAGTAGTAGGTTTATCTGCTTGTCAAGCACAGCAGGCGCCGGTACCGGAACCAGCAGCACAACCGGCCGCAGATACAAAGATTATAATAACAGACCTAAAGGGTAGAGAAATCACACTGGATAAGGCACCAGAGAGAATAGTTTCACTTTCACCAGCTAACACAGAGATATTGTTCGCGGTAGGTGCAGGGGATAAGGTTGTTGGCGTTACAAGCTTCTGCGATTTTCCAGCAGAGGTTAAGGACGTAGAAAAAATAGGCAGCTTTGAAGGTCCAAACTTAGAGCTTATACAAAAGGCTAATCCTGATGTAGTATTAGCAGGTGGATATATACAAGAAGACTTAATTGCAAGTTTAGAGCAATTGAACATCCCAGTAATATCTACAGAAGCAACTGACTTTAACAGCATATTTGACTCAATTGCACTGATTGGCAAGATTAGCGGCAATGATCAAAAGGCTGCGGATGTGGTAAAGGGCATGAAGGATAAAATAGCTGAAATCCAAGATAAAGTAAAGGGTCAAACTCCAAAGTCAGCATTTTATGTAGTATGGACTGATCCATTAACAACTGCTGGTTCAGGAACTTTCATCAATGACGTTATTAAAGCAGCTGGCGGAATTAACACAGCTGAGAAGGTAGAGTTCTGGGCGAAGTACAGCGCAGAGGAGCTTGTGAAGGATAACCCGGAGTATCTATTATCTGCAGTCCATTCAACCAATGAAGGTATAACAGAGGACTTCTTTAAGCAAAGCCCTGTTTTTAAGAATCTTGATAGTGTAAAGAATGGAAAGGTACACTTAATGAGCGATGACAATGTTGTTTCCAGACCGGGACCAAGAATTGTTCAAGCCATAGAAGAAATTGCAAAAGTTCTACACGGTGATATAATAAAATAGTAAGTTGTTTTTATGCCAGCTGATGATTCAGCTGGCATATATAATATGGCAAGAAAGGTTTGTTGACGATGGATTATGGTATCAAAATAGAAAAATTAAGCTTTGCATATAATGAGGATTTGGTACTAAAGAATATTGATTTAGAGTTTGTCAAGGCAGGCTTCACAAGTATTGTTGGCCCAAATGGCTCTGGTAAAAGTACCTTGCTGAAGCAAATAAGCGGTATATTAAAACCAAGCCAAGGAAGCTTGGCTATTCATGGTATAGATATTGAAAAGATAAGCAAAAAGGATGTCGCAAAGTTGATGGCAGTGGTACCGCAGAATACTGCTTTAGAGTTTGATTATAAGGTAATGGATGTAGTGCTTATGGGGAGATATCCGTATATAAGTAGATTTAAGGGCGAAACCCCTAAGGATAGGGAGATTGCCATGGAGAATATGAAATACACCAATACCTATCAATTCAAAGACAGAAACTTTAATCAGTTAAGCGGCGGGGAAAGACAAAGGGTCATTTTGGCACAAGCTCTTACGCAACAGCCTAAAATTCTGCTATTGGATGAACCCATTTCTCATTTGGATTTACAGCATCAGATTGAAATTATGACCCTTAT